>CACANV010000008.1 GCA_902533955.1 uncultured Pelagibacteraceae bacterium | reverse complement strand
TTCGAACTTAAAGAGATTATAGATGGAACAAAAAAATCAAAATATTAATTAATATTTTGTATCATTTGTTGTGGCATCCAAAGAGCTATTTCTGGAAAAATAACTATTAAAATTAATGCTAAAATCATTAATAAAAAAAGTGGAAAGGCGCTTTTGGCAATGTATGCCATATCTTTATTAGCCATACCTTGAAGCACAAATAAATTAAAACCTACTGGTGGTGTTATTTGAGCCATCTCAACAACTATAACTAAAAATATACCAAACCAAATCATGTCAAATCCAGCCTGTCTTATCATTGGTTCAATTATTGCCATTGTTAAAACAACTGCGGAAATTCCATCTAAAAACATTCCTAAAATTATATAAAAAATCATTAAAACAAAAATTAAAACATAAGGTGATAACTCCATATTTTGAATCCAAATAGCTAAATTCCTAGGAAGTCCAGTGAATCCCATAGCTAACGATAAAAAAGTTGCACCTGCTAAAATAAAAGCGATCATGCAAGAAGTTTTTGTTGCTCCTAATAAAGAAGCTTTAAAAGTTTTAATATTTAAACTTTTTTGGAAATAAGAAAGAATTAACGCACCCACAACCCCCAAGGAGGCTGCTTCAGTAGCCGTTGCTATCCCTGTATAAATAGATCCAATGACACCTAAGATTAATAATATTACTGGCAAGAGCTGTTTAGATTTTTTAACTTTTTGCATAAAAGAAAAATGCTCTAAATTTTTAGGCATCATTTTTTTATTAATTAATGACCAAATAATCACATAGGACATGAATATTAGAGCTATCATTATTCCTGGAAGAATTCCTGCTATAAATAATTTAGCAATAGACTCTTGAACTGTTACACCATAAATAATTAATATTATAGACGGTGGTATTAGTAAGCCAAGCGTTCCTGAACCAGCTAAACTTCCTAAAAGTATTTTCTCAGGATATTTTCTTTTTCTAAGCTCTGGTATTGACATTTTTCCAACGGTAGCAACAGTTGCTGCAGAAGATCCTGAAATTGCAGCAAAAAGTGCACAACCTACTACATTTACATGAATTAAACCTCCAGGTAATTTTTGCATCCAGGGAGCTAGTCCTTCAAACAAATTTTCTGAAAGTTTTGTCCTAAATAAAATTTCACCCATCCAAACAAAAAGTGGTAAAGCTGTTAATGTCCATGAAGATGAGGCTCCCCAAATTGTAGTCGCCATTGCATCTCCCACAGGTCTTGATGTAAACAACATCATACCAATTGATGAAACTCCTATCATGCTTATTGCAACCCATATACCTGTCCCTAGAAAGAACAAAAGAACGCTTATAAAAAAAAATATTAATAGAATTTCAGCCATTGGATTTATTAATTATTTTTAAAATAAATTGGTGAAAAACGCATACAAAAAAAATTGTTGAGCCTAATGCAACACTAGTTTGCGGTATCCAAATTAATATTTCGTCTGCGCCTTCACTTCTTTCTTGAAATTCATATGATATTTTAAGCATCTTTAAAAAATAAAATGCTAAATAACCTGAGAAAAAACTAGACATAATTAAACACCAAATTTCTAAAAAATTTTTTTTTATACCTGAAACTTTTTCTAAAAAAAGAGTAATTCTAATATGACCACCTTCATCAAAAGTGTATGCCAATGCAAAAAAAGAGGACGCAGCCATACAATATCCAGAATATTCTGCTAATCCTCTAATATAAAAACCAAAAATACGTGAAGCTATACCGGTTAATATAAAAACTGCTACTAATATTAAAAATAAAGCTGCTATGTAACCTGAAAATCTATAAATAGATTTTAAATATTTATCTAATTTATTAAACATAAAAAAAGGCCGTTTTTTAGACGGCCTTTTTAATTATATTAATTTTATTTGTAATCGGCAAGAACGGCAGCACCTCTATCGCCTGCTTTTTTCTTCCATTCCTCTGCCATAGTAGCTCCAACTTTTTGAAAATGCTTTTGTAGATCAGCATTTACTTTACCAACTGACATACCAGAGTCAGCTAGAGCTTTTTTATCAGCTACATTTCCTTTTTTAGATAAATCCCAACCTTTTTTCTCAGCTATTGCAGCTTCTGACATAATTAGGTCTTGAGTTGCTGAGTCTAATTTATTCCAAGCCCCTCTATGCACAATAATCATATTTTTTGGAAACCATGCCGCTATATCATAAAAATATTTTACACCATTTTCCCAGATTTTTTTGTTTTTACCTGTTGTTGGTGATGTAATCATACTTTCTACAGCACCAGTTGAGAATGCCTGACTTATTTCTGCAGCTTCAATTTTAGTTGGCGCCATACCTGTTAACTCTGCAATTCTTATTGTTGCTGAGTTGTATGCTCTAAATTTTAAACCTTTAAGATCTGCAACACTATTAATTTTTTTTTTACTATACAAACCTTGCGCTGGCCATGGCACAGCATACAAAAATACTAAACCTTTTTTATCTAATCCTTTTATTATCTCTGGTTTAGAAGCTTGGTAAAGTTTCATAGCATCATCATATGATGTAGCAAGAAATGGCTGTGAATCGATTTCAAGCAAAGGATCTTCTTTCCCTAATGCTGACATAAATCTTTCACCAATTTGAGCTTGCCCCGTTCTAACAGCTCTAAAGATTTCTCCTCCCTTGAAAAGTGATCCTCCTGGGTGAGTAACAATTGTTAATTTTCCTCCACTCTTTTCTGAAACATTTTTTGCAAATTCAGCCGCATTTGCTGAATGAAAGTTACCAGCTCCATAAGCTAATGCCATATCCCATTTTTCAGCAGCAATTACATTTGCAGTTAATATAATAGAAAATAAAGTAGAAACTAAAATTTTAAAGATTTTCATTAATCCTCCATTTTTTTTATAATTCTTATCTGATTATGTATTTTTAATTAAATCAATAATAAATTTCTCATGTATTATTGAAAAATTTTAAATAATTACTATTATATTAAGTAACTTGATCGAAGAATCCTTAACATTGCTGCAAATTATATTCATTGATATAATTTTGGCGGCGGATAATGCAATAATAATTGGTTTAATTGCTGCAAACTTTGTTCCAAAAAATCGTAAAAAAATAATTTTTTGGGGAGTAGTTGGAGCATTAGTCTTTAAAGTATTATTTGCACTATTTGCAACATATTTATTTGAGTTTTACTTTATAAAAATATTTGGAGGTCTTCTTTTAGTCTGGATAGTAAATGATTTAAGAAAAGATCTATTTGAAATTAAAAAAATTAAAAAACCAAAAAATAAGACAATGGAACCCTCATTTATAAAAAGTATATATAAAGTTTTATTTGCAGACATAACAATTAGCTTTGATAATGTAATAGGAGTTGTCGGTGCTTCAAAAGGTAATTTTGGCTTTATGATTTTTGGATTAGTTTTATCTGTAATTCTTACTGGAGCATTAGCAACCTACTTAGCAAATTATATACAAAAGCATTTGTGGATAGCTTATATAGGTCTAGTTTTTATTCTTCTTGTAGCTATCCAGCTTATTATTGGTGGTTTGGTTGATCTTGAAATATTAAGAGTAAATGAAAATTTTAGAAATTACTTTTAATAGGAATATCTTTTATTAGGATACTTTTTTTTTAATACCTCTAATTTAAATTTTTTAACACCTTTTCTTATATATTTTTTTAAATCTATATATTTTTTTACAAATTTAGTTTTAGAGTTGGTTAAACCAAGAAGATCATCCGTAACCAAAATTTGTCCATCACAATAGTGTGATGAACCAATTCCTATAGTAGGAATTTTAAGTGATTTGGTAATTTTTTTTGATAATTTTTTTTCTATACATTCTAAAACTATTGCAAAACATCCTTCATTCTCTAAAATTGATGCATCATTAGCTAATTGTTTTTTTTCTTTTTCTGACTTTCCTTTAGATTTGAATTTACCTCTAATTAATTGAGGTAAAATTCCTATATGACCCATTACAGGAATTTTGTTTTTAGTTAAATGCTTAACTATATTTTTAATTTTTACTCCACCCTCAACTTTAACACCATCACATTTAGTTTCTTTAATAACTCTTTTACAATTTATTAGAGCTTCTTTTTTATTGCGATAAGTATTGTAAGGCATATCAACTATCATTAAACTTTTTGATATTCCTTGCCGAACACTTTTTGAATGCTCAATCATCATTTTTAAAGTAACGCTTCTCGTAGTTCTATAATTGTATAAGACCGAACCCAATGAGTCACCAACAAGAATTAAATCCATATACCTATCAAGTTCTTCAGCTATATTTTTTGAATAGGCTGTTAAACATAATATTTTAGATTTATTTTTCTTTAAAATTATTTTATTAATTTTTGATGGCATTTATGATTTACCAAGTGCCATTATTTTTCATTGATGCCCATGGTTCTTTGGGTTCTAAATATCCTTCTTGTAGAATCTCAATTGAAATTTTATCTGGTGATCTTACAAAAGCCATATGGCCATCTCGAGGCGGTCTATTAATTGTATAACCCATATCCATTAGTCTTTGACAAGTTTTATAAATATTTTCCACTCTGTAAGCAAGATGTCCAAAGTTTCTAGAGCCTTGACCAAGTTCATCTCCATCCCAATTATAAGTTAATTCAATTTCTACTTTTTCATCATTTGGTGCAGCAAGAAATATTAATGTAAATCTTCCTTTTTCGCTTTCCTTTCTTCTGGTTTCCTTTAAACCAAGACCTTCACAAAAAAAACGTAAAGATTCATCAACGTTTTTAATTCTAATCATAGTATGTAAATATTTCATATTTATTAAATTATATTAACTTATCATTCTAATTCAATAGTGCTTGGTGGTTTAGAAGTTACATCATAAACAACTCTATTTATTCCACGGATATTATTAATTATTTGATTAGAAATTTTTTGTAAAAATGATTTATTAAATTCATAAAAATCTGCTGTCATACCGTCTTCAGAGGTAATTGCTCGAAGTAAGCACAAATATTCATAGGTTCTATTGTCTCCCATTACTCCAACAGTTTTTACAGGAAGTAATGCTGCATATGCTTGCCAGATTTTATCATAAAGTTTATGATTTCTTAGTGCTTTAACAAAATAATAATCTGCATCTTTAAGTATTTTAATTTTTTCTTTAGTGATTGTGCCTGGCATTCTTATTGCTAATCCTGGGCCTGGAAATGGGTGTCTTGATAATATTTCACTGCTTAAATTTAATTCTAATCCTAATTTTCTCACTTCATCTTTAAATAAATATTTCAATGGTTCTACTAAATTAAGATTCATTTTTTTTGGTAATCCACCAACATTATGGTGTGATTTTATTTTAGATGTTTGACTCCCAGTAACAGATCTACTTTCTATCAAATCTGGATAGAGAGTGCCTTGAGCAAGAAATTTTACATTTTTAATTTTTTTTGCATATTTTTCAAAAATTTTAATAAATAAATTTCCAATAATTTTTCTTTTCTTCTCAGGATCAGAAATATTTTTTAATTTATTTAAAAACTCTTTTTCAGCATTCACATAAATGAGATTAATTTTAAATCTTTTTTTAAATGTATTAACAACTTGTTTTTCTTCATCTTTTCTTAATAATCCAGTATTAACAAATATACAGGTAAGATTTTTCCCAATGGCACTTGATAATAATTTTGCAACAACGCTACTATCTACTCCACCTGACAAAGCACAAATTACTTTTGAATTTCCAACTTGATTTTTAATTTCATTAATAAGTTTTGTTTTTTGATCTTTTGATGACCAATTTTTTTTTAATTTGCATATATCAAATACAAAATTTTTAAGTATAGTTTTGCCTTTATTTGTATGAGTAACTTCAGGATGAAATTGAATTCCATATAGATTATTTTTTATATTTTCTATTATACAAAGCTTTGAATTAGAACTTTTGGCCACCAATTTAAAATTTTTCGGCAGCTTTGTTACTTCGTCAGCATGACTCATCCAAACATTATTCATTCCTTTTGTAAAAAAATTTTTAGTTAAAATACTTTTTTTTACTTCTTTAACTTTTACTAATCCAAATTCTCTAAATTTAGATTTTTTTACTTTTCCACCCATTGCTTTGGAAATAATTTGATGCCCAAAACAAATTCCAAGAACTGGCATGTTAGAATAAAGTAATTGTTTATTAAATTTTACTTTTTTTATTTGATAAACATTAAGAGGTCCACCTGACAATATTAGACCTTTAACTTTTTTATTTAAATTAATTTTTTTATTTATTTTGTTGTGACTAATAATTTCACAATAAATACCAAATTCTCGTATTTTTCTTGCTATAAGTTGAGTAAATTGTGAGCCATAATCAATAATTAAAATTTTATTAAGATTTTTTTCAAGACTCATCTTTTTTTTCAAATTCTTTAAGTCTACTGTCTATTGAAGATAATTTTTCACACATAGACTTGCATACTATTTTAAAGTCTTTTTTTAAATCTTCGACTTTTGAAAAATTTGATCTTTTCAGCTCAATATCAATTAATAAATACATTGCTTCTTCATTTTTTGGCTCTAAAAGCAATGTTGTATTTAAGTTTTTTTCTTCTTCAGAATTATTTTCTTCTTGTTTAAATATTTTCGCTAAATAAAGATAAGATTCAGCGTGTTTTGGATTATATACAATATTTTTTTGAAAATAAAACTTTGACTTTTCATATTTTTCTTTTTCAAATAATTTCTTTGCTTCATTAAAAAAATTATTTTCTTTTGCAAAAATTGAAAAACTACAAGCAAAAAAAGCAAAAATTATTATAATTAATTTCATATTTATTTTTTTAATAGATATATATTATGTACCATACTTTTTTAAAAACCTATTTCAAATATTTACAAATTAAAAAGTTTTCTTTTGAATGTTTTCTACTTGCGGGAGGCTTATAAGTATTAACTTCTTTGAATTTTTTTTTAGCAATTGCGACAATTTCGTTGAATGTGACTCCCATAAAAATTTTTGATACAAATATTCCACCTTTTTTAAGTATATTATATGCGAAATTTATAGCTTCGATATTTAATTCTCCTGTTATCAAAGAATCTACATTTTTATTGCCTGTTGTATTTGCGGCCATATCTGAAATTACTAGGTCAATTTTCTCATTAAAATAATGTATAATTTTCTCTTGTTGAATTTTATCAGTAAAGTCTCCTTTTATTTGTAAAGTATTTTCTATTTTATCCATTTCTTTTAAGTCAATTGAAACAAGTTTTGAGTTTTTAAATTCTCTTGATACGAATTGAGACCAACTTCCTGGGGCCGCTCCAAGATCTACAGCTAATATATTGTTTTTAAGTATTTTGTATTTTTGGTTAATTTCTTTTAATTTATAAACTGCTCTTGATCTATAACCTTCAATTTTAGACTGTTTAACATAAATATCTCTTTTTTGCCTAATAATCCAATTTTTAGAAATTTTGTTTTTTTTCAATTAGTCCCTAAATCTTAAGCTTTTTTCTATAATATCACCCTCTAATGTCTTTATTTTTGAAATAAAATTTTTGTCATTTCTAATCTGATCATTATTTTTACCTGCTAAATGAATTATTCCTATTTTATGATTGGGCAAATAGGTTTCTACAAAGGTGTTATTTTTTTTGTCAAACTTTAAAGCTTCAATTAAAGTCCAATTGCAATATGCTGGCAATATTTCAACATCTAGATTATCTGAATAAATTGTAACATTCATTGCTATTTGTTCTGATCCCCATATTTTTCCATTGGAAAGAGCTTTTCTCAAATTTTTTTGCCAAATACTCCAGTGAGGCGCATCTGCTTCTAGAGAAAAAACTCCTATGTTCAAATGAGGTTTAAGGCCCACTTCTCTAGCTATTTTTTCAGAGAATCCTGAAGATTTTGCATGTTTATAATTCTGAGATTTTATTTTTGCAAAACTTCCTAAAATCCATTCTGCCCTCAATACTCTGCCGTAAGATCTGTCCGCGGATGTTGCTATTGCTAACTTTTTATTTTCACATCCTTTTAAATATAGTTCAATTGCATACCAAGAATTGACCCAGGCATCCGCATCTATCCATAAATACTTTTTATATCCTGGAAAATATTTAGTTAAAAAAGCCCTAGATACTTGACTTTTTAACCATTCTCTTCCCTTTACTTTAAAGTCAGGCACTTCTATATCCCACTCAGCTTTTTTTATTTGATCAACCTTTTTTTTGAGGATTTCTATTTCATCTTTTTTCATTCCTGCGTCCAAGATACAAATCGCAACTTCTGAACTCTGATCAAACCTTTTAATTGAATTAACTAATTCATCTAATAATTCAAAATAATTAGAATCTGCCAATGAAATAATAACATTTTCTTTCATCTACAAAACATCTTCGTGATGATCAATATTTTCGCTTTTAACTTTATTGTTCTTATTAATTGCGAAATAGTGAATTGTGCTTATTGGAATCATTAAAAGATAGATTGCCCCCGAAATAATCATTGTATTAAATGTATAAATTAAAAGTAAACCAAAAAATAATATTATACCAAATAATAAAAATATTGATGTACTTCTTGGAACAACAATTCTTTTAAAGGAATATGTGGGAATTTTACTTATGAGTAAAATTGATATTAAGATAAATAAGATTGGCACTATAACTTGATAATTTGGATCAAAAAATTGAATTTCACTAAAACTATAAATTAAAGGCATCAAAACTAAAACTCCTCCAGCAGGAGATGGAATTCCCTCAAAAAAATTATCTCTCCATGAAGGTTCTCCTCCTGACGTAATGTTATATCTAGCTAATCTTAAAGCTACACAAATTACATATATTAATGATATTAACCAACCCAATCTTCCTAATTCTGACAAAGCCCAAAAATACATTATAAAAGCAGGCGCAACTCCAAAACTAATAACATCTGTAAGGGAATCTAATTCTTTACCTACTTTTGATGTTCCTTTGATTAGTCTCGCAATTCTTCCATCGAGTCCATCAATAATGCCCGCTATAATTACTGCAATAATTGATAATTCATATTTTCCATCAAATGCAAATTTAATTGAACTTAGTCCTATGCAAACACCTATTAATGTTAAAATATTTGGTAAAATTACTCTTGAATTTTTATTGGATACTAACTTTATATTTTTATTATGCTGCTCCATATTTCTATTTTTTTGCAATCAAAGTTTCACCTGCTATTGTCTTTTGATTTACTTTGACCAAAGGTACATAATTTTCAAAATATAAGTCTGCTCTGCTTCCAAATCTTATCATTCCAATTCTCGAACCTTGTTGTAATTCTTCATCGACCGAAGTTGATGTAACAATCCTCCTTGCAATCAATCCAGCAATTTGAACTACAATAATTTCTTCTCCTTTGTCATTTTTAATTCTATAATAATTTCTTTCATTATCTTCACTTGCTTTATCAAGTGAAGCGTTAATGAATTTTCCAGGCTTGTACAGTATTTCAGAAACTTTTCCTGCGCATGGACTTCTGTTTACATGGCAGTCAAAAACATTCATGAAGATACTTACTTTTTTATATTGTTTATTTTCTAAACCAAGCTCTTTAGGTCCATTGGTTTCTAAAACTTGTAAAACTACTCCATCGGCTGGACTTGTTAGATAATTTTCATCATTAATTGAAATTCTTTCAGGATCTCTGAAAAAGTAATAACACCATATTGTTAAAACTAATCCAATAAAACCTAAAAAACCATTTATGAAATAAAGAACTATTGTAGCTATAATAAAAATAACAATAAATTTATAGCCTTCGTCATGAATTTTTGGAAAAATTTTATCTAACATAATCGCCAAACCATTAATTTTGGATTAATATGTATACAAAAAGAATAAATTCAACTAATAAGATATATCAATAAATGACCAAAATTAAGGTAAAAAACCCAATCGTCGAGCTAGATTGAGACGAAATGACTAGAGTAATATGGAAATTTATAAAAAATAAATTAATTCTTACTTATCTAGATTTAGGAATTGAATATTACGATCTTGGTATGAAAAGTCGTGATGAAACAAATGACCAAATTACAATAGATTGTGCCAATGCAATAAAAAAGAATGGTGTAGGAATTAAATGTGCTACCATTACTCCAGATGAAGCTAGAATGAAAGAATTTAACTTAAAAAAAATGTGGAGATCTCCAAATGGTACTATAAGAAATATAATTGGAGGAACAGTTTTTAGAGAGCCAATAATCTGTAAAAATATAC
Source organism: uncultured Pelagibacteraceae bacterium (assembly GCA_902533955.1). The sequence goes on along the minus strand of CACANV010000008.1, from coordinate 6,941 downwards.
CAAAATTAGTTCCAAGTTGGACTAATCCTATTTGTATTGGGAGACATGCTTTTGGAGATCAATATAGAGCAACTGATTTTCAAGTACCAGGAAAAGGTAAATTAGAAATTAAATGGACATCTGAAGATGGAAAAGAAAAAAAAGAGTTTGAAGTATTCAATTTCCCAGGACCAGGAGTAGCTCTATCGATGTACAACTTGGATCAATCTATTAAAGATTTTGCTAGAGCTTGTATGAATTATGGACTAAATAGAAAATGGCCAGTTTACCTTTCTACTAAAAATACTATTTTAAAAAAATACGATGGTAGGTTTAAAGATTTATTTCAAGAAGTATATGAAAAAGAATTTAAAGAAAAATTTGAAGAAAAAAAAATAACTTACGAGCACAGACTTATAGATGATATGGTTGCTTGCGCAATGAAGTGGAATGGAAATTATATTTGGGCATGTAAAAATTATGATGGAGATGTGCAATCAGATACTGTGGCTCAAGGTTTTGGTTCTTTAGGTTTAATGACAAGTGTTCTAATGTCTCCTGATGGAAAAACGATAGAATCTGAAGCAGCTCATGGAACTGTAACAAGACATTATAGATTACACCAACAGGGTAAAGAAACTTCAACAAATCCAATTGCATCTATTTTTGCATGGGCAAGGGGACTTTATCATAGAGCTAAACTGGATAACAACGAAGATTTAAAAAAATTTGTAAAAACTTTAGAAAAAGTTTGTGTAGATTGTGTAGAAAAAGGGCATATGACAAAAGACCTTGCAATACTAATTGGACCTTCTAGCAAATATTTAACTACAAATCAATTTCTAGATGAAATTGATGGTAACTTAAAAAAAATTTTAAACTAAAGATTTAAGTTTATCAAAAGCTTCTTCTATTTTATTTTCGTCCTGACCTCCTGCTTGAGCAAAGTCTTTTCTGCCTCCTCCACCTTTTCCACCTATTATTTCTGATCCTTGTTTTGCAAACTTAACTGCATCATATTTGTCTGTTAATTTATCAGTAACACCAACTGCCAAACCTACTTTTCCTTCTTTGGTTGCAATAACTATAATTATTCCATTTTTTATTTCTTTTTTTCCACTATCAACTAATTTTCTTAAATCTTTTGGTGGAAGATCTTCAACTTTTTGAAATCTTACCTTAACTCCATTAATTGTTTCATCTCTAATAATATTTTTTGAATTATCTTCTAAAATTGTTTTTATATTTAATTGTTCAAGTTGTTTTGACAAGTCCTTGATTAACTGCTTTTGATTTTTATTATCTAAATTTGGTTTTTCACCAAATTTAATTATCTGTTCTGATAGATCTTTTATTATTTCGTCATCTTTTTGAGCAGATAAATCAGATAATTTTTCTTTATTTTTTAAATAATCTTCTAATTGCTTGTCTCTAAGAGCCTCTACTCTCCTAACTCCTGCCGCTATTGAAGATTGGCTGATTATCTTAAATTTGCCAATATCACCGGTATTTCTTACATGGGTACCTCCACACAATTCTGTTGAAAAATATTTACTTTCTTCATCTCCCATTGATAAGACTCTTACTTCATCACCATATTTTTCTCCAAACAAAGCAAGAGCTCCATTTTCTACAGCTTCTTTAGGTGTCATTAATCTAGTCCTAACATTTGATTTTTTTTCTACCATTGAATTAACATAGGTTTCTATTTTTCCAATTTCGTCTAAGGAAATTGGTTTCATATGACTAAAATCAAATCTAAGCCTCTCAGGTTCTACCAAAGATCCCTTTTGGGTAACATGAGAGCCTAAAACTCTTCTAAGTGACTCGTGTAGCAAATGTGTAGCTGAATGATAGGCTCTAATATTGTCTCTTCTTTGAATGTCAATTTTCATTTCTACATTCTGATTTAATTTTACTGAACCATTCTTAACATTCCCATAATGCACAAATAAATCGCCTAATTTTTTTTGTACATCAGATACTTCAAATCTAAATTCTCCAGAGATAATTTCTCCCTTATCACCAATCTGACCTCCAGACTCTCCATAAAATGGTGTTTGATTAACTATTATCATTCCTTCTTCTCCAGAATTTAAAACTTCAACTTCCTTATTATCTTTCAATAGCGAAATAACTAATCCTTCAGCTTGATTAGTTTCATATCCTAAAAATTCTGTTGAACCCAATTTATCTTTAATATCGAACCAAATATCATCTATTGCACTATCTCCTGAGCCTTTCCAATTCTTTTTAGCCAGCTCTTTACTCTCTTTCATTAGAGTTTGAAATTTTTCATTATCTATTTTTAGAGATTTATTTTTTAAAATATCTTCAGTTAAATCTAATGGAAAACCATAAGTATCGTATAGTTTAAATGCTACCTCTCCCGGTAAAACTTTATCTATTTTAGTAATTTCATTATTTAAGATTTTTATTCCTCTGTCCAAAAGTACTAAAAATTTTTCTTCTTCCATTTTTAATGTTTCTTTGATTAAAGACTCTGCTCTTTGTAATTCTGGATAGTTTCCTTTCATTTCTTCCATCAAAGTTTTAAAAATATTAAAAAAAATTGGCTCTTTTGATCCAAGTAAGTGAGAATGTCTCATTCCTCTTCTCATAATTCTTCTAAGAACATATCCTCTTCCCTCATTAGAAGGTAAAACTCCTTCTGCTATTAAAAATGAACTAGCTCTTAAGTGGTCAGCTATAACTCTAAAACTTGAAATATTATTTTGATCTTGTTTAATTTTGACAGTTTCAGAAATAGATCCAATTAATTTTTTAAAATGATCTGTTTCATAATTATCGTGAGTGTTTTGCAATAATGCTGCAATCCTTTCTAACCCCATACCAGTATCAACTGATGGTTTGGGTAAATTTGTTCTTTTTTCTTTTGATATTTGTTCAAACTGCATAAAGACCAAATTCCAAATTTCAATAAAACGATCACCGTCCTGATCTTTACTTCCAGGCAATCCACCTTTTAAATGATCTCCATGATCATAAAAGATTTCAGAACAAGGACCACATGGGCCCGTCTCTCCCATTGACCAAAAATTATCTGATGTGGATATTCTAATAATTTTATCATCACTAAAACTCGCTATTTTCTTCCAAAAATTAAATGCTTCATCATCTTCATGAAAAACAGTGACATAAAGTTTGTCTTTATCTAAACCAAAGTCTTTAGTTATTAAATTCCAAGCAAGTTCAATTGCTCCTTCTTTAAAATAATCACCAAATGAAAAATTTCCTAACATTTCAAAAAATGTATGGTGTCTAGGTGTATAACCTACATTTTCTAAATCATTATGTTTTCCTCCCGCTCTTACACATTTTTGAGAAGTTGTTGCTCTTAGATAATTCCTTTTTTCTAATCCAGTAAATACATTTTTAAACTGAACCATACCTGAATTAGCAAACATTAACGTTGGATCATTATTGGGAACTAAGTTGCTAGACTCAACAATCTTATGATCATTTTTCTCAAAATATTTAAGAAATGCAGTTCTTATTTCATTTAAGGTTTTTGCCATATTTTTAAAATACAGATTTTTTATTTTATGTAAATTCTAAATATACTTGAATATTTAATTATAAGGGAAAAAAGGCACCCAATAGGGTGCCTTTTTAATAACTAAAAGTTATTTGCTAATTTTTTTTTGTAGGAACTTCTTCTTTTATCTCAGTTTCTGCTTTTTCCTCATTTAAAGGATTGCCTTCAATCTTTTTTGAAATTACACCAGCTTTTTCTCTAATTGCCATTTCAATTTCAGCCGCAGCTTTAGGATTTTGTTCAAGATACAATTTAGCATTTTCTCTACCTTGCCCAATTTTTTCCCCTTTATAAGCATACCAAGCTCCAGATTTTTCTACAATATCTGCCTTGGCGCCTAAGTCGATTAGTTCCCCTACTTTGCTAATTCCTTTTCCGTACATTAGATCAAACTCAACAACTTTAAATGGTGGCGCTACTTTGTTTTTAACAACTTTTACTCTAGTTGCATTTCCAATAATATTTTCTTTTTCTTTAATTGCACCAATTCTTCTTATATCCATTCTAACAGATGAATAAAACTTAAGCGAATTTCCTCCTGATGTTGTTTCAGGACTTCCAAACATTACGCCAATTTTCATTCTTATTTGATTAATAAAGATTACCATTGTATTTGTTCTGGAAACTGAGCCAGTTAATTTTCTTAGAGCTTGACTCATTAATCTTGCTTGAAGGCCCACATGGTGATCTCCCATATCACCTTCAATTTCTGCTCTTGGAGTTAATGCTGCTACAGAGTCTATCACTATAACTGACATTGAACCTGATTTAATTAAAGTATCAGTAATTTCTAAAGCTTGTTCTCCTGTGTCTGGTTGTGAAATTAATAATTCCTCAGTATCAACTCCTAATTTTTTTGCATATACTGGATCTAAAGCGTGTTCTGCATCAACAAATCCACAAATGCCACCTGCTTTTTGAGCTTCGGCTACAACTTGTAATGCCAAAGTTGTTTTTCCAGAAGATTCTGGACCATAAATTTCAATAATTCTTCCTTTTGGAAGTCCTCCAATTCCAAGAGCTAGATCTAAGCTCAAAGATCCTGTTGAAACAGATTCAATATCCATAGCTTTTTGCTCGCCAAGCTTCATTACTGAACCTTTTCCAAAACTATCTGTGATTTGGCTTATTGCAGCGTCTAGCGCTTTGCTTTTCTCTTTGTTTTCCAATTCTTTATCTTTTGTGGATTTCACCACTTTTAGGTTATTTTTCGTCATTTTTTGCCTCTTTTTTTACGTTTTTTAACAATCGAATCATAAAAATAAATGTACACATTTTGTTCTCTTTAGCAACATATTTCTTAAAATTAGCAAAAATACAAAGAAATTACTTAAGTTTTAAATAGCTACTATTAAGTAGTCCAATAGATTTTAAAAGATTATACTGGGCTATTAAGTAGTTTCTTTGGGAATTTGAAAGGGAAATTTCGGCAGATAATAGTAAAGAGTTTGATTGAATAACGTCAAGGGTCGTTCTAGATCCTCTCTGATATTCGGCGGTAATTCCTTCATTCGCAATTTTTGCAGCTCTAACTTGTGATATAACAGAATTTAGAAAACTTTTTGAAGACTGCAAGCTAGACCAAGCACTTCCAACATTTTTTTCTGTAGTTTTAATTGAATCTTCTAACAAAAGTCTTTTTCTATAAATAAGATTTGAGTTTTTAGTAATCTTCGACCTTTTTTTCCCACCAGAATAAAAAGGCCAGCTAACAGTAGCTTTTAAAATATCTTTTTCTCTTTCATCATAGGTAGAGCTTAAATCTTCAGTATAAGATCTTTCAAGTGACATTGATGCTGTGGGTTTTAAATCAGCTTCTGAAATTGCTAATTCTTTTTCAGATTGAATTAATTCTAGCTTAGCAATTTTTATATCTGGATCATTTTTTTTTGATAGTTCAATAGCTTTTGATAAACTATCTGGAACGCCAACTATCGATTTTGCAGATTTTTTAAGTTTATTTGGATCTAAAAGTTTTCCAATAATACTCTCATAATTTAACTTACTGATCATCAATTCACTTTTTGATTGTGTGAATTGAGCTTGAGCTCCTGCAAGCGAAGATTCTGATTGTGATAAGTCTGCAGTTGTTATCTGTCCTCTATCCAATCTAACCTTGTCATTTTCCACCTGCTTAATCAGTAGTTTTAAATTTCTTCTGTTAATAGATAGCTTTTCTCTTGATAAAATCACTGCAGTAAAAGCATCTATAGCACTATAAAGAACATCTTGTTCTTTTTTGAGAAGCTTTGCTTTTGCAATTTCTAAACCAACAACGTTTTTTTCGTAATTTATATCTCTTCCAAAATCATATAAAGTTTGTTCTAATTTTATTGATGAAGACAAAGGATTTACATCCGATACACTTTCTCCACTACCATCTTGGTTTTTTAATGTATTTGTGTTTTCATAACTTTTGGACCCACTAATAGTAACTGACGGCATATAGTCAGCTTTGGAAATATTAACATCCTCAACTGATGCCTTTATATTTTCTCTTTCAGCATTTAGTTGAGTATTATTATTATATGTTTCATTGAGAACGCTGAACAAAGATATGCTAAAAGCATTTGTGGTAAACAGGCACAAAAATATTAATATTATTATTTTTTTCATTTAGTTTTATATATAATAGATTTAATTTGATGATTACTATTTAAGTTCAAAATTATCGAGGAATATTTTGGCGCATTTTTTAACATGTTTTCTGTTACTCTTTGATAAGTCTGCATAAACTTGATTACATCTTCCTTGCTCATTATTTTATTATTACTTGATTTTTTATTCTTTAACCAAAGTTTTTTTTCTTGTTTTAATCTCCATTTCTTAAGTAAATTGAAATTTTTAACTTTTAAATAGAATAAACAATCCAATTGACTATATAATTTTCTATATTTTGATTTTAACTGCTGGTTTACAAACTTCCGCCATATCAATTTTTTGTCATCCATTTTTTCCAGAGAATTTATTGTTTTTTTAAGAGTATTATTTTTCTCAGCTTTTGCTCCAACACACCATCCTTCAAAAATTATTACATCGGGTCTTTCATTAATTGAATACCAAAATTTTTTTTTATATCTTTCGTCAAATGCTTTATTAAATTTAGGAACTTTTAAAGTTCGAAAATTTTTACTTCTTGCTTTTTTAAAAAAATCAAACATAATTTTTACATCGTGAGTTCCTGGAACACCTCTTATCATTAATAAAGGATGTGCTTTTTTAGATAAAAAAAATCTTTCTTTTCTTGTTTTATAAAAATCGTCTATTGAAATTTTAAAAACATTTAATTTAAAGTATTTTTTTAATATAATGGTTATAATAGAGCTTATAGTTGTTTTGCCTGTTCCTTGACCTCCACTCAAACCCACAATATAAGGTTTTTTTTTGTTTGCTTTATTTGCAA
>CACANV010000007.1 GCA_902533955.1 uncultured Pelagibacteraceae bacterium | reverse complement strand
TTTTAAAGCATTTGCTAAATCTATAGCGTATGGAACACTTAAAGCCATGTAACAATCAATCATTAAAGGATAATCTTTGCCAACCTCTTTTCTTAACTCCATGAAAAGTTCTTGATTTTTTTTTAAACCACTTGGGCCATCTCCTGGACCATAAGGTAGAGGATATTTTGCTCCAAAATGCCCCCATTCTTTGTACATTTTAGGCTGAACACCTGTTACGTAAGTATGAAGTTTATCTCTAACTTTTCCACCGATTAAATTATAAACTGGCTCACCTTTAATTTTTCCTACAAGATCCCACATTGCTAAATTTATTCCAGCAATAGCATTAATAACAACTCCATTTTGCCCTGAGTAAGGTATTGTTGATCGGTACATTTGATCGTAGAGTTTATTAAAATTTCTTGCATCAGCACCAATTAAAAATCTTTCTAAATGTTTTTTAATAACCCAAGTAGATAAATATCCTCCATAAGCTGTAGCAAAACCTTCGTGTCCTCCTTCAGTATAAATTTGTATAAATATTCCTTTGAGAACATCCATACCCCAAGTGGATCTCGAGTGTTGATATTCTTTATATACTGACATTGGGTTAGCTATAATTCTATCATTAATCCAGTGACCTTCTGCATGATCTGTATAATCAGCTCCTGCACTTTGAGTTTTAACGACAGAAACTTTTATTTTTGATATTTTATAATCTTTCATTAATAAGTTGCTCTTCCTCCACTCAAATCAAAAACTCCTCCAGTGGTATATGAATTTTCTTCAGATGCCATCCAGCATGCCATCGATGCTAATTCTTCTACTTTTACAAATCTATTTCTTGGAATTTTGGAAAGCATATAATTAATATGCTCTTCTGTCATTTGATCAAAAATTCTTGTTTTTGCAGCAGCGGGAGTAATACAATTTACAGCGATATTTTTATCAGCAAGTTCTTTACCTAATGATTTAGTTAGCGCAATAACCCCAGCTTTAGAAGTGCTATATGCACTTGCATTTGGATTACCTTCTTTTCCTGCTATAGACGCAATATTGACAATCCTTCCATAATTGTTTTTTATCATATGGGGTATAACAACTTTACAACAGTAAAACGTTGAATTTAAATTTGTGTTTAAAACTTTTAACCATTCTTCATTGGGATAGTTCCAGACTTTGTCATTAAGACCTGCAACACCTGCATTATTTACAAAAATATCTATTTTGTTTTTTGATGAAACTTCATCAAAACTTTTTTTTATTTCATCAAAATTAGTAATGTCTACAATCTGATAGCTTAAATTTTTCGAGCCCGAGTCTTCTATTGCCTTATCAATAAACTTTTTATCAATATCCCAAATGATTACTTTTGCACCGGAGTCTAAAAATCTTTTTACTACTGCATAACCAAATCCTTGCGCTCCGCCAGTGACAATTGCTACTCGATTATTTAAATCAAAATTGTTCATATTAAAAAAATATAGTTTTATTTTGCAGCAATTTAGAATTATTACAATTAAAAACTATTTCAACCCAAGGTTTAAAAAATATTAATCTTTGTCTAAATAACTTTGTTATACCTTTGTTTTCTAAATCTTTTTTTATTGAGTGTGTAATTTAGAATTATTATAATTTTATAATAACAAATAGAAAGGGGAGAACATGAAAAAATTAATAAGAAAAACTGGACTTCTTTCAATCTTATTTGTGTTTTTACTTAATTTTTCAGTAAAAGCAGAAACTTGGAAAGTTCAGGCTCACCTACCAACTGGACATACAGTATATCAATTTATTGATGACTGGGTGAAAGAAGTTAATACAATGTTGGGAGGAAGATTAACATTAGAACTATATCCAGCTAAAGCAATTATTCCACCATTTGAAACATTAGAAGCTGTTCAAATGGGAATTATTGATGCTGATATAACTTCTCCGGCATACTTTGCTGGAAGAGACCCAGCTATACCTTTATTAGCAGATTTAATTGGAGCTTACAGTAACTGGTTTGAAGCAGCAACATGGTGCGAATATGGTGGAGGAAAAGAACTTTACCAAAAAATGTACAAAGGTTTTGGCGCACATTTTGTAGGATGTCCAAATGCTGGAATCGAGTCAGTAGCATCAAAAAAACCAATTAATTCTATTGCAGATTTTAAAGGTGTAAAAATGAGAGCTCCTTCAGGGACTGCTACTCAACTTTTAAAAGCGATGGGAGCTTCTCCTGTTAATTTATCAGGCGGTGAAGTTTACAATGCACTAGAAAAAGGTGTAATTGATGCAGCTGATTTATCAGATTATGTTGCTAATAAGTCATTAGGTTTACATAAAGTTGCAAAATATGCGCTTGTTGATTTCCATTCAATGCCTGTTTTATCTTTAACAGTAAATATGAAAAAATGGAATGCACAACCAAAAGATATACAAGCAATATTAAATATGGCTACTAGAGATATGGGAACTCAAATAAACATGAGACAATTAATGTTGAGAGGACCTGCAGAAAAAGATGATTTGGAAAACCATGGTGTAACTATTATTAACTGGTCAGATGACGAAAGAAAGAAAATGAGAGCTATGGCTGCTAAAATCTGGGAACAAGAGTCCAAGAAAAGTGATTTCGCAAAACTAGCTTATGATAATCAAATCTCATACCTTAAAACAATTAGGATGTTAGACTAGACTTTGATTTAAGCAGCCAATAATTTTTATTATTGGCTGCTTCTTACTTAACTTCTCTAAATAATTTATGAAAATAATAGAAATATTTTTTAATTTTATTGACTCATTATCAAAGTATCTTGGTAATTTTGCCTCTACATTTTATATTTTTATTGTTTTTTTTACATCTTACGAAGTTTTAATGAGATATGTATTTAACAATCCTACAAATTGGGTTTTTGAAACTTGTATTTATTTATCTGGTGCTGCAATCTGTATGGCAGGTCCATATGTTACACATCAACAAGCGCATATTTCTATTACAACAATACTCGATCAATTACCAAAAAAAATAAAAAATGCTATTCAGATTTTCAATATCGTATTTGCATGTATTGTATGTTTTGTCCTTTGTTATGCTTGCTTACCCTGGGGTTGGGCTGCTTTACTTAATTGGGAAACAAGTGGAACTGGCATGGATTCTCCTGGACCAGGAATTGTTAAACCGATGATAGGTATAGCAGCATTTTTAATGGGAATGCAGTTTATGGTAAATTTATATAAACATATTATTAAAATTAAATCTTCAAAATAAAATGGATATACCGGTAGAAACAGCAACTTTAGTAATGCTTGGGTCAATGATTTTCCTAATGATGTTAGGTCTTCCATTAGCATTTATAACAATTTCGATAGCGCTTGTTGGAGCAGTTGTGTTTATTGGGCCAAATGCACTGCCATTAGTAGCTTCAAGAATGTATACATTAATTGTCGAATATACATTGGTGGCTGTCCCCTTATTTATTTTGATGTCAACTTTTATGGAAAAGTCCGGTATTGCTAGAGATTTGTTTGATGCAATGTCAGTCTGGGGTAACTCAATTCCAGGAGGTGTTGGAGTTCAAACAATGGTAGCAGCTGTTTTTCTAGCAGCCATTACTGGAATTGCAGGAGGTGAACTGCTTATGCTTGGACTTGTTGCATTGCCTCAACTTTTAAGACTAGGTTACAACAAACACATGTCTGTCGGATTGATTTGTGTTGGAGGAGGTCTTGGCACTATGATACCACCATCAATCATTTTGATTTTTTTCGCACTAGAAGCAGGAGTTGATACTGGCTCATTATTCTTAGCTTCTTTTATTCCTGGTTTTATGTTGGCGGGATTTTATATAATTTATATTATTACAGTATGTTATTTTGATCCATCTAAAGGACCTAGAAGAAGAGAGGAAGATTTACCCCCTTTTAATGAAAGAGTAAAACTACTAAAAAAATTAGCTGCACCTGGTCTAATAGCTCTTTGGATAATGACAAGTATTTACGGAGGTATTGCAACTGTTACAGAAACTGCTGCAACTGGTGCATTGGCAGCTCTGTTAATTGCGTTTAAAAGAAGAAAAGTAAATTTCAATTTTTTAAGAGATTGTTTTACATACACTCTAAGTGTAACCGGTAGACTTTTCTGGTTAACTATGGGTTCAACAAGTCTTATTGGTGTTTTTAGTATTATGGGTGGAACCAAATATTTAAAAGAGCTTGTGTTGGGCTTACCATTTGAACCAATAGGAATAGTTTTAACAATGATGTTAATCTTAATTTTACTTGGCATGTTTATGGATTGGATTGGAATACTTCTTTTAACATCACCAATTTTTTTGCCAATTATTATTCAGTTAGGGTATAGCCCTGTTTGGTATGGTGTATTATTTAGTCTTAATATGCAAATTGGATTTGTCTCACCTCCATTTGGGCCAGCATGTTTTTATATAAAAAGTGTTGCTCCACCCAATATATCTCTATTTGATATTTTTAGAGGTGTAATACCTTTTATTCTTTTACAAATATTAGCTGTAACCATTTTAGTTTTATATCCTGATATAGTGCTTTTCCTACCTTCTTTATTAAAAGGTTAAAAATAAATAAAAATTTATGAATAAAAAATTTTTTGGAGGCACAATTATTTTTATTGGAGTTTTTTTGGTAAGTTTTGGTGGTTTAATTATAAAATCATTTGAAACACAAAATCCATGGCAAATACTTTTTTGGAGACAAATTTTTTTTGCTTTAACCATATTTTTTTTTTTATTATTTAAATATAAAGATAATTTTATTAAATCTATTTTTAAATCTAGTTTAGTATCATTGTTTATGGGTGTCGGATTATTTTTTGGATTTATTGCTTATGTATATTCAATGCTAAATACTAGTGTTGCCAATGTAAATTTTATAATGACAACACAAGTAATTTTTTTATCTTTGTTTGGTTTTTTATTTTTAAGAGAAAAATTTGATTTTATAACTTTTATTGCAATTTTAATTTCTGTTGCAGGAGTAATAATAATTTTTTTAAATTCTATAAATGTTGGAGATTTAACAGGCAATTTAATTGCTTTAGCAATGCCTCTATGTTTTGCAGGAATAGTTATACTTGTAAAAAAATTTCCTAACTCTGATTTAACTTTATCTGGATTTATAGGTTCTATTTTAGTAACTGCATATGCTTTCTTAATTTGCGATAGTATAATTGTTTCTAAACACGATTTTTTATTAGCCTTAATAGCTGGTGTTTTTCAAAACGGATTACCATTTATCTTATTAATTTTAGCATCTAAATATATTTCATCTGCAGTGATTGGTCTTACCATGTTATTAGAAGCTGTTTTGGGCCCTATCTGGGCATATTTTTTTATAAATGATATACCATCATTAAATGTATTTATTGGAGGTTCATTTATTTTAATTGGTGTTATTCTAAGACTTTATTTCTCAATTAAAAAAAATAAAAATGAAAGCTATACTTAAAATTTATTTCAATAGATTGTAAATATAAATCTTTGATATAAGTTTTAAATTAATAAATTAAAAATGATTTACACATAGACACAGCAAATATTAATTATGCATATAGGAATAGATCTAGGAGGCACAAAAACTGAATCCATTATAATAGATAAAAATGGAAATGAAATAGAAAGAATAAGAAAAGAGACTCCTAAAAATTATAATGGAACCTTAGATACCGTATGTGAATTAGTAAATTATTTAGAAAAGAAGCATCAAAAAAATTGTAGCGTTGGAGTTGGATCTCCAGGGGCATTATCTAAAGAAACAAATTGTATTAAAGGTGGAAATTCAACTTGGCTTAACGATAGACCTCTCAAAAAAGATATTGAATTAAGACTTAATAGAAAAATTTTTTTAGCAAATGATGCAAACTGTTTTGCTTTGTCAGAGTCTTATGATGGAGCAGGCATCAATCATGAAATTGTTTTTGGTGTAATTATTGGAACTGGCGTAGGTGGCGGTTTAGTTATTAATAACAAAATTGTAAGTGGATTTAATAATATTACTGGAGAATGGGGACATAATCAAATGTCAATAGGTTCTAATGATAAGTGGAAGAGACATGATTGTTATTGTGGGAAAAAAGGATGTATTGAAACATACCTATCAGGGCCAGGATTTTCTAAACATTTTTATGATTTACATAATATTGAACTTGATGCAAAAATAATTCAGGAGAACGCAAATAATGGAGATGAAAAATCTTTAGAATTTATTTATGAATATTTAGATTATTTGGCTAGAGGATTATCTCAAGTGATAAATATAATTGATCCTGGTGTAATTATATTAGGAGGAGGAGTTTCAAATATGAAGCAGATATATGGAAATATTAATGCAAAATTAAAAAAATATGTTTTTAGTGATACAGTTAATACCTATGTGTTAAAAAATAAATTTGGTGACTCGAGTGGTGTTAGAGGTGCGGCAAGCCTGGGAAGGGTTTAGAGAAAATGAAAGTAAAATATTTTGATTTAGAAAATAAAAGAGTTTTTATTAGTGGAGGAGGAACTGGTATCGGAGCTTCAATTGTTGAACATTTTTGCGAACAAGGTTCAGAAGTTTACTTTGTTGATATAAATATTAAGGAGTCAAATAAATTAGTTAAAGAAATAAAAAAAAAAAATTATAAAATTCCTACATTTATTGAGTGTAACCTTCTAGATATAAAAAAACTTCAAAGTACAATAAAAGGAATTATTAAAAAAAAAGGCTCCATAAATATATTAATTAATAATGCAGCTAATGACGAAAGACACTCAATAGATGAAGTCACAGAAGAATTTTGGAATGAAAGAATAAACATTAATTTAAGGCATTTTTTCTTTTCTGTGCAGTCCGCAAAAGAAGGTATGATAAAAGAAAAAAAAGGAGTAATTGTTAATATAGGGTCATTGTCTTGGATGGTTGGGATGGGTGGAATGCCAGCATATACAGCGGCCAAAGCAGGAGTTGAAGGATTAACAAGATCTTTTGCCAAAGATTTAGGCGAATATAATATTAGAGTAAATACAGTAGTGCCTGGGTGGACAATGACAAGGAGACAAATAGAAAAATGGTTAACACCTCAAGCAGAAAAAAAATTAATGGAAGATCAATGCCTAAAACACAAATTACTTCCTTCAGATATAGCAAAAGCAGTATTGTTTTTTTCTTCGGATCAATCTTCTGGATGTACCAACCAATCTTACGTAGTTGACAAAGGAAAATTATAGCATTTTCTTGTGAATATAAAATCATCAATAATAGAAAATGAATTTTACAAAATAAAAACACTAAATATTGGTGCAACGCTTTATGAAGTTATTTATAAACCTAAAAAATTAAACTTAATTTTAAACTTAGGATCTAAAAAAAATTATAAATATAAACATCCTCACGTTGGGTCAACTTGTGGTAGATATGCTGGTAGGATTTCTAATGGAAAATTTCAAATTGGTAATAAAAAATATTTTACAAATAAAAATGAAGGTAAAAATACACTACACGGTGGAAAAAAAGGTTTTTATAGATTGATATGGAAAATAAATAATTTTACAAAAAATAAAATTATTTATGAATTAAATTCTAAACATTTAGATCAAGGATTTCCTGGAAATATAAAAGTTAAATGCATATATGAATTAAAAAAAAATAATTTTTTTATTTTTTATGAGTATATTTCAGATAAACAAACTCATATAAATTTGACAAATCATAGTTATTGGAACTTAAATTTAAATAAAAAAATAAATATTCTAAATCATGAATTAAAATTAAATTCCTTTACTTATCTGGATGTTAATAAATTTTTGATACCTACTGGCAAAATAAACAATGTGTTAAATTCATCATATGATTTCAGAAAATTTGCAGAAATAAAAAAAAAATTAAATTTTATTCCATCAAAAAAAAAAAATTATACTTTAAATGAGATTAAAAAAAATGGATTTGATACGACATATGTTATTAAAAAAAATAAAAATAATTATGTTGGTTCTTTAAAATCAAATAATTCTAAAATAAAATTAAATATTTTTTCAAATCTACCAGGTGTACAGCTATATACTGCTCAAAAATTAAAATATAAAAAAAAATTATTTCCATATCAAGGCATATGTTTAGAAACACAATTTTTTCCAGATTCACCTAATAAAAAAAATTTTCCAAGTACTTTAATTAAACCAAAAAAAAAGTATAAATATTTCACTAAATATAATGTTAAATAAAAAAAAAACAAAAATCTCAGTAATTGGCATTGGATTAATGGGCAAACAACATTTAATTGCTATAAAAAAATCAAAAAAAGCAAGCCCTCATTCGATTGTAGATGTTAGTAAAAAAGCTTTTGATTTAGCTGAAAAATATAAAATACCTTTATACAAGAATATAAATAAATTACATAAAAATAAGCCTGATGCAGTTATAATAGCAACACCTAATAAATTACATGAAAAGCATACAATAAGTTTGTTAAAAAAAAAAATACCAGTGCTTTTAGAAAAACCAATTTCAGATAACATTCAATCTGCAAAAAAAATAATTAACAGTTCCAAAAAAAACAATACACCTGTTTTAATTGGCTATCACAGAAGACATAGCTCAATAGTATCAAAAGTTAAAAAAAAAATTCTTTCAGGTAGTTTGGGAAAAATTGTTTCTGTAAATGGTTTATGCTGGTTATATAAACATAAAGATTATTACAAAGAAATATGGAGAATTAAAAAAGGAGGAGGTCCATTAGCAATTAATTTAGTTCATGACATTGATTTAATTTGTTATTTATTGGGCCCAGTAAAATATGTTCAAGCCTATACTTCAAACTCAATTCGCAAATTTAATGTTGAAGACACGGCTGTAGTAAATTTAGTTTTTCGCTCTGGAGCCTTATGTACATTAAATATATCTGACACTATTGTTTCTCCTTGGAGTTATGAGTTAACAGCGGGTGAAAATCCAGCATATCCACTAACAAATCAGTCTGCATATTTTATCGGAGGAACCAAAGGATCTTTACAATTCCCAAATTTTAAATTTTGGTACAATAAAAAAGAAAGAAGCTGGTGGAAAAAAATTTATAACAAAGATGAAAAAATGAAATTAGATAACAACACTTTAACTAATCAAATAAATCATTTCTGCGATGTTGTTAAAGGAAAAACCAAACCAAAAGTTAATGGAAATGATGGCTTAATTTCTCTAAAAATTTTTGATGCTATTACCAAAAGCACAAAATCAGGTAAAAAAATTAAAATTTAATTATAGTTTTATTTAGACAAAATTACTCTGAAGTTTTAATTTTTGTTTTTTGAATAAAAATCACAAATAATATCGGTATAACTAAAGTAATAAAAGTGACTGTTATTAACAGTATACCCAATTCGGAATAATCGGCAGTGGTTAATATAGCATTAGTAACTTTATCTTTAACCTCTCTTGTAATTGTAAAAATTTCATTTAGATATTTAGTTCCTAATGAGCTTGCTGAGAGAGCTAAATTGGTAAAAGATGCAAATACGGCAAAAAAAGTAGCTTTTAAATGAACAGGTGCATTTTTTGCAATCCAAGCTAACAAAGGAATCATTGATACTTGACCAAGAGGGGACTCTAAAGCAGTATTAATTATTGCAATAAATTTAGCATCAATAATTCCACCAGATATAGACGATGTCCAATTATGAAAACCATAGTACATACCAACACTTGGTAAAAACAAAATTGCTCCTGCAATAGATAAAATAACTATAATTTTGGCTATAGAATTGTTAGCCATGAAAGGTCTAAGTAGAATTATTCCTAATAATGTTAAAATTGATGCCAATAGTGATAAAACTGAAAAAAATTGTTCGTTAAATTTTAGCACATCAATTTCAAACCATGACAATCCAGGCCCGGGGCCAGGCATTGCTCTAAATATAAAAATAATTACCGCAGTTCCAACTATTGTTAATCTTAAATTTTTAGGCAATTCTTTAATTAATTTGTTCATTAAAAATAAAATGATAATCATGGAACCCACAAATACTATTTCTTGAGCATATGGAATTTTAAAAACACCTACTCCAAGAGTAAAAATTACAAATACTAGACTTCCTCCTAATATCCACCAATTTACTTTTGTTTTTCCGTGTTCAATATTATCTTCTTTTCCCGACATCCCTTGCTTTATTAATTTATTCTTCTTTTGTTTTTTTAAATAGGAAGCAAAAAATACACCTAAAACTGAGACGATTGGTATTATCAAAGCATAAATATATATAGAACCATACAATTGTATTTTTTCTGATTGATCTAATCCATCAACTCCTTTAAATAAAATGACATTTGCTAGAGCCACTAGAACTGTACCACCAATTATTGCAAATCTTCCTAAAGTTTGCATTGTGGTATGCATAAGTTTTATTTGATCTTTACTATATTTATTACCTCTGTTGTTAACTAAAGGCACAGCCTCAACTGTCATAGCATCAGCAACTACATCTTGTACGACATACCCAACCGGTGCTAACAAAACACTTATAACAAACCAACTTTCAATTTTTAACTTTGATGACATGAACTCTGTATGAATAATTAGTCCATACATAATTAATAAACTTAAACTGATTAAAGCAGCACCAATAAAAACCATGTAATTTTTTTTTTTCCAAATTAAATCTACTAAATGTCCCAATGGCATTTTTAAAGCCCAAGGAATTCCTGCCCAAAAACCTAGACCAGCCAGAAATGCAGCAGAAAGATTTAGATAATCTTTTACAAAAAAAATCCCTACTATACCTGTTAAACCTGAAATACCTGCTGCCATATAAATCATCAATGGTGGCAAGTAACTCAATTTAAATTGTCTACCTAAATCAACTAAAGTTTCATCAAAAAATTTTGATAATTTGTTCATTTTTAATAATAAAATTTACTTTATATTTCTAGATTAAAATAACAAGAGTTTGGATCTTCTTTATAATGAGCGAAGGGTTTACAATTTTTAAATCCAAATTTTATAAATAATTTTCTTGCAGGTGAAAAAAAATCTCCCGCTCCTGTTTCTATGCTTAGTTTCTTTATACCAATTTGTTTAGCTTGATCAATTAAGTGTGAAATAATTTTTTCACCCACTCCTTTTCCTCTATGTTTATCTGAAACTCTTATAGATTTGAATTCACCATGCTCTTTATCTAAAAATTTTAAAGCACCACATCCAAGTAATTCGTTTTTATCCCACAAACTCCAAAATCTTATACTTGGAACTTTTAGGCCAGAAATATCTAATACATGCGCGCTACCTTCTGGAGATACAGATCTTAATTCTATAAAATGCTTTGTTAAAAGTTCATTTACTTTTGGATCATCATAGTTATTTTTTATAGATTTCATAATTTTCAAAAAATATATAACTCAAAAAAAAATTAAACCTACTAATAATATCATTTTATTAAAATACAGAAATAAAGATTAAATGATTAATCTTCAATTACAGTTAAATGTCCCATTTTTCTTTTATTTTTGATCTCTTTTTTTAAGTAATCGAAAAAAAATTCATTTTTTTTAATATTATTTTCTCTAAAATAATTAATGTCTTCTCCTATTAAGTTAATCATTTTTGCATTATATAATTTTTCAGTTTTAATTTTTTTTAGATTGCATACTGCTCTAACATGATTTTCAAATTGACTAATATTGTGAGAATTCATTGTTAAATGTCCAGAATTATGCACCCTAGGAGCTATTTCGTTTACATAAAGATTATCATTTTTATCTATAAAATATTCTACACAAAGAGTTCCAATATAATTTAGTTCTTCAGAAATTATCATAGCCCATTCAGTTGATTTATTTTTTATAGTTTCAGAAATATCTGCAGGAATTTTTGAATGTTTTAAAATTTGATCTTCATGAACATTTTCAATCGGTTCATAAATTTCATATTTTTGGTGACCAAATCTTGTAAGAATAACTGATATTTCTTTTTTTAGATTAACAATTTTTTCTAAAATATATTCTTTCGAAAAATCAATATTATTTGCATCACTGGTTTTGTTTATTTTTAATTGTCCCTTACCATCATATCCAAGAGTACAAGTTTTAAGTAAACCTGGAATTAAATTTTCATTAATTTTGATGTCATCAATATCTTTAATTAAAACATATTTAGTTGTACGTATATTATTTTTATTTAAAAAATCTTTTTCAGTTAGTCTATTTTGAATTAATTTATTTATTTCAGGTTTAGGTAAAACAGATTTTTTTTCATTAATTTTTTTTAATACTTCAAAAGGTATGTTTTCAAATTCAAATGTAACCAAATCTACTGAATTAATAAACTCTGAAATTATATTATCATCATCATAGTTACCAAATATAAATTTATTTGCAAAATTTTTTGCTGGTGCATTTTCATCATCACTTAGTATAACAGTTTTTATTTCGAGTTTATTTGCAGCTATAGCCAGAAGGCTTCCTAATTGACCACCTCCGATAATTCCTAGATTAGGCATCAATGTTTATTTTGGTTTTTTTTTTATTGATTTTGATTGTTTTATTCGCCAGCGATTTAAATTGTTTTTAACTTTATCATCAAAATTTGCAATAATTGAAGCAGCAAATAATCCAGCATTAATTGCACCATTTTTGCCAATAGCTACAGTGCCCACAGGAATGCCTTTTGGCATTTGTGCTATTGATAAGAGGCTATCTAATCCTTTCAATTTTGATCCTTCAATAGGAACTCCTACAACGGGTATTAAAGTAAGAGATGCGATCATACCTGGTAAATGTGCTGATCCGCCCGCACCAGCAATGATTACAGAAATATTTCTATTTTCTGCCGATTTTGCAAACTTAAACATTCTATTAGGAGTTCGGTGAGCAGAAACTATATTTGTTTCAAAGTTTACACTTAATGTTTTTAAGACTTTTTCACAATATTTCATAGTAGAATAATCACTTTGGCTGCCCATGACAATAGACACTTTATGACTGATTTTTTTTTTTTTCATTTAATGATATATGAACAATTGTGATAGAATAGCATATTCTTGAAATATTAACTAGTCGACAAATTAAATTATAATTATAATCTTGCTATATATGAATTATCGAATTGATAATCTCCAATATTGTAATTGGTCAAGAGAAGTATTTGAGATTAATAAAGAGGCGGGCCTAGACGCAATTCATGTTACAATTGTGTATCATGAGGATTATGATGAATTTCTTCAAAAACTTAAATATTGGAAAAAATTATTTGAAAATAATTCAGACTTAATTTTCATAGGAAATGACTATAACGATATTATAAAAGCAAAGTCGGAAGATAAAACTGTAATTTTTTTTGGTTTTCAAAATTGTTCACCTATAGAAGACGACATAAACCTTATTGAAAAGATCCATGAACATGGCTGTAGATTTATGCAATTGACATATAATAATCAATCTTTATTAGCGACCGGATGCTATGAGAAAATCGATAGTGGTGTAACCAATTTTGGTAAAGAAGCTATTAAAGAAATGAATAGAGTAGGCATTGTTGTTGATATGTCACATTCTGCTGAACAGAGTACGTTTGACGCAATAGAATTAAGTGAAAAACCAATAGCCATTACTCATGCGAATCCATCATTTTGGCATAAAGCAATTAGAAATAAATCTAATGAATTATTAAAAGCATTAGGCCAAAGCAATGGTATGCTTGGACTTTCTTTATATCCTCATCATCTTAAAGATGGAACAAATTGTTCTTTGAAAAGTTTTTGTGAAATGACAGCAAGAACCGCAGAAATAATAGGAGTTAAAAATCTTGGCATTGGTTCAGATCTATGTTTAAGACAGCCCGACACTATAGTTGAATGGATGAGAAATGGTACCTGGTCAAAGTCAAAAAATTATGGTGAAGGATCTAAAAATAAACCAGGTTTTCCAAAGCAACCAGATTGGTTTTTAGATGCTAGAGGGTTTAACAATTTAGAAATTGGTTTAAAAGAAATTGGATTTAATATTGAGGAAATAAACGATATTTTAGGAAATAATTGGTTTAATTTTTATAAAGGAATTAAATAATGGAAATAAAATTAAGAGAACCAAAAAAGATAATGAAATTAAATAAACTTGGTTCATTTCATCAATCAAAATTATCTTTTTTAAGATCTTTTTTAAAAGAGTTTAAAGATTGGCAATATAATAGAGATTTATTTGATCTAAACGAAAAAGGGTTTGGTAAAGCAATTTATTCTTTTACAAAAAATAAAAGAACGTACTCACTGGTTTGTTTTGCAAATGAGATAAAAGATGAAGAGAGATCAGATAGAGTAATAGCAACCAAATGGGACGCAGCCTTCGCACTGCATGATGGAATCCCAACAAAACAAGATATTGATAGATTGTTTCAGAATGTTCCGAGGCAAGAAGTGGGAAGGCTATCTTATAAAGAACTTACTTTATCTAGAGCAAATAAATCTATAAGATTATTCCAACACGTAGTAGATAATCTTTCTGAAGGTAAACAACCAAATACAAATATTTTATCAAAAGTAGGATATTTATATAGAACAACGGCTGTCTATGGGTCTGGAAAATTTGGATTAGCAGATAGATTTAGAATAAAAAATAGACAAGAAATATACGGACCTTTTAGATTAGAAATGATGCTAGTTTATCTTGTCAGACAATTTACATTTGACCAAGTTAATCATGTGGCTAAACATAAAAATCCCAAGGATGCTGTAGAACTTGATTTAGATATTTGTAGAAATCTCGGAATTGGAAATTCTACAGGTTTAGGGATGGCACCTTTTATAGTAAATCATCCCACACTATTGAATAATTGGATAATTGCAAGAGAAACAGCTTTAAAACAAATAAGAGAAATAAAAAAAGTAAAATTAGAAGATTTTTATATTTTTAAAAAATGCTTAATAAAATCAATTAAAAATTTAACTAGCTGGAATACTGACAGTGAATTTCAAAATAATAAAATAAAAGTTTTAATAAAAGATATAGAAAGGTTTATAAAATATCTAGACAAAGAATTTAATTTTGAAAATAATAATCAATTTAACCAAATTTACATTTGGGCTGAAGAAAATTTAAGTGATGAGTGTATAGAGTATATAGTATCAATTATGATGGAACCATATGATAAAATTATTGATCCATTAATAAAAAATATGAGTTCTGAAGAAGATATTCATTTTAATATTCCAGTTGATAAAACAATATTAGAACTAAGAAATATTCTTGAAAAAAACTATTCAGAAATACTTAAGATAGATTTTTCTAAAAAAACAAACAATCAAAATTTTTGGTTTATTTCAAAAAATAAAGAAGAACCAAGAATTGCAGATAGATTTGCTGAACAAGGGTCAGAGTTAGAACAACCCTTGGCAATTGCAAGAGATATTAAAAAACTCTATGAAACAATTTTTAATCAAAAAAATAGTTTAAAAATAGGAAAATTTTTAATGACCAATAATCATTTAAGACACGCGGTAAGAAGAGCATTTATAATAGAAAAATTTCCATATTCAGAGATACAAGATAATACAATAGGTTCACAATTAATGCCGATTGATATGTTAAGATTAAAATTATCATTTTTTGGAGCAATTAAATTTGATCCAAAATCTGATAAATGGTTAAGAATTTGTATGTTTCAAGGAGCTCCACTTCCAAATGAATTAAATTCTTTTGATAATCATTGGATTTATAACTCTTTAAATTAATGATAAGTTTTAGTGAAATAGATACGACAGTAAAAAGAGCAACCAAGGCAATAGGATTCTCCTGGGGAATAGCTGAGGAAATGGGCAAGAATATTCGTTTGCTTGAAATGTTTGGGTTACCAGGAATTAAAAATATTAATCAATATTATAAAGTTTATAAGAATAATAAATTTCAAGATATTAATACAATTAACAGATCAAATACGCCTAAAGGATATTACTGCCCAATAATCGCAGGTGTTAATTTTTTTGATCAATCTCCAACTATTTCTGAATTTAACGAAATAGAGATAAAAAATTTGGCTTTTCCTTTATTATTTTTACCTTTTATAAGCAGAACTACTGAAATTGTGGGAAAAAGAATATTTTTAAAAATGGATGGTAAAGAATTTTTATTTAATTTTAATCAATCGATTTATTCTAATTATTTAAGTGGAGATATAATAGAAAAATCAGAAATATTAAAATTAAAATTTTTAGAAAATAATAATATCTTCTCGGAAAATCATTGGAAAGAGTTATGCAAACTATCAGAAGATACTTTTGTTGAAGAGACAGAAGAATTAAAACAAAAAAGTGCAGGGGCGGGACTTACAGACAATGATTGATGATGACTTACTAAAAAATTTAAATAGAAATGAAGTAGAAGAACTAAATAATAAATGTGAAGAATGCAAAAAAGAAGATGAGAGTGTATCTCAAAACCTTATCTTAACTGGATTTAAGCTTTGCAAATCATGTAAAATTTCAAAAACTATTTTTCCAATTTAACTAATATTTCCTATAGGCAGAGCGTTCATTCTACTCATCACAAAAGAAGCTGAAAGAAAAGCAATTATTAAAAAAGACAGAAATATTATTCCAAATGCTTTGAAATTAGATTTTAAATTTAGAATTTGTTTTGTTGATATAATTAAAGAAGCAAAAATCCAAAATTGTGTCAGAAAAACAATGAGTAGAACTAAATCTGGTGTTACAGCAAAAAATCTAATCAGTCCAGGTGCATGAGCATAACCAACAGCTATTAAAACTTTTTTAAATGGTATTTTGCTTTCTCTCTCTGGAAATATTTTGACACCTATCACATAAATAAAAATAGCCCAAACCAACCATGTTAAAATAGCTGTAAGCCCAGAAATTCCAATAGATGTTTTGACAATGGAATTTGCTGCAACTGCTCCTGCAACACCATCGAGTATCATTATTAAACCAGCAAAGTAAATCGCAGCTTCTCCAAAATATTTAGAGTCTCTGTAAAGACTTTTATCTAATTTTAATGATTTAAAAAAAATATCTAAAAATTGAGCAAACATTATGGTTTTAAGGGGGAGTTTTATTTCCCCCTATAATTTTTATCCTTTTACAACTTCTCTTGTATTTGCGTTGTAAGACTCTTTAAATGGAATATCAACAACAACCGCATCAACAGGTTGTCCTGGGGTCTCAGCATATTTTTCTGGCAGATGCACTTTATATTTTGTTCCAGGTTTTCCTTTTGGAAAACTATTAGCATTTAAAGTTCCATCGAATGGTACATAGCCCATAGCAATATTTTGCTTTTTTTCAGGGTGATACCAAGGTGATGTAATAAATCCTATTGGTTCACCACCATTTTCTCCAGATATTAACCAAAAATCAGGAGCATATTCTTCAATCGGTTTCCCTCCTAACTCTAATCCAACTAACTGAAGTTTGTATGGTTTATGACCCGCTTTGATGTCATCTTTCATTTTCTCCAATGCTTTTTTGCCTACATAATCTCCTTTTTTATTCCATTCACCTTTACCGGAAAGAGATACTTGATAACCTAAATTACACTGAAAAGGATTATGTTGGTTATCCATATCTTGTCCCCAAGATAGAATTCCTGCTTGAATTCTTCTATGGTGAGCAGGAGCAATAACCATTAAATTATGTTTTTTGCCTGCTTCTAGTACCGCATTCCACATATCTTCAGCATATAAAGTAGATTCTCTTAAATAAATTTCATATCCAGCTTCTCCTGAGAAACCTGATTGAGATATTACACAACTTCTACCTCCAACTTTGGCCTCTGCCAAACCATAAAAAGGCATATCATCAAAATCTACATGATCTCCACATAAGTCTTGCATCAATGCTTTTGATTTAGGTCCTTGAATTTGTACAGGACTTACATCTATTTCATCTATTTCTACATCAAATCTTTCATCGGCATTAACACCTTGTAAATAGAGACCTATGTCACTATCAGATAAACTAAACCAAAATTCATCTTTAGAAATTCTTAAAAGTATTGGATCATTTAATACTCCACCATATGCATTGCATAAAATAACATATCTTGCTCTCATTGGTGAAATTTTAGTTGCATCTCTAGTAATTACATAATCAGTAAATTTTTCAGCATCTGGACCTTTTACTCTTATTTGTCTTTCACAAGCAACATTCCACATAGTTACATGATTTACAATTGCATCATATTCAACCATCGCGCCACCATCTTCTGGCTTTACATAGCCTCTAGGATGGTAAACTCGGTTATACACTGTTGCTCTCCAACATCCTGCTTTCATAGAAAGATGCCAATATGGATTTTTTCTTACTCTTGTCGATATAAGCATCTCAACTTT
>CACANV010000006.1 GCA_902533955.1 uncultured Pelagibacteraceae bacterium | reverse complement strand
TATAATCCATACCATGTCCAGCATGAACTTCTAATCCAATTGATTTAGCATATTTTGAACAAAATTTTATTTTTTTAAATTCATTAAAATATTCTAATTTATTTTTTATTTTGCTGGAAATTTTACCTGTATGAAGCTCTATACAATCTGTATTTATTTCATTTGATATTTTAACATCTGATAAAGTTGGATTTATAAATAAACTGCTTCTTATTTTTTTTTTATTTAAAACATTAACAATAAATTTTAATTTTTTTTTATATTTTTTTAAATTTAGTCCACCTTCAGTAGTTATTTCTTTTCTATTTTCAGGAACAATACACACATAATTAGGTTTATATTTTAAAGCAATTTTTAACATTTTTAAATTAGATGAAATTTCTAAATTTAATGGAATTTTTTTATTTAATGAAATAACTTTTAAATCCTTGTCTTTAATATGTCTTCTATCTTCTCTTAAATGAATAGTTATTGAATTTGCACCATATTTAATTGCTTTTTTTGATGCAAAATATGGATCAGGATGTTTTTCGCCTCTAGCATTTCTAATTGTAGCAACATGATCTACATTAACACCTAATCTAATTTTCATTTTAAAAATCTACTTCCAGGAATGGTAATAGGTTTTTCTTTTAATTTTTTTGGTAAATTTTTTTTATTGAATGTCGGTACATTTAATTTAATTTGAGATATAATTTTTTTATTTTTAATTTTTAAAGTTTTTTTGTTAGATCTATCAATTAAACATGCAAAACCTATTATCTTTGCTTTAGATTTTGCTATTAACTCAGTACATTCTAAACTAGATTTTCCTGTTGTTATTACATCTTCAACAATCAATACTTTAGAATCCTTTTTAATTAAAAAACCTCTTCTTAATTGAAATTTTCCTTTCACTCTTTCACAAAAAATAGTTTCTTTTTTTAATATTCTTCCAATTTCATAACCTATAACTATACCACCCATAGCCGGAGATAATATTAGATCAATATTTTTAATTTTTTTTTTAATTTTTTGACCTAAAGATTTACAAAAATTTTTAGAAATATGAGGGTAACTCAAAAGTTTTGCGCATTGAACATATTTTGTTGAATGCAAACCTGAAGATAAAACAAAATGCCCTTCAATTAAGGCGTTAGTTTTTTTTAAAACCGCCAAAGAGTCTTTTGATGAAAGCATATTTCTTATTTTTATGTCTAATTATTTTGAAATTATATTCTTTTTGTTTTAGCTCACTTATTAATTTTGTAAAGTTTTTCAAATCATGTATAATTAAGTTAAATCTGAAATTTATTGAATTTTTAGTTTTTTCAACCATTTCTACACTAGAAATATTAACATTATTAACACCTATCATTGAAGTTACATCACCAAGTTTGCCTGGTTCATCTGGGAGTGAAATCCAAAGCGTTGTATTGTACATTTTTTTTCTTATTGGTTTTACATTTTCACGATATTGCCAATATCTTCTTATTGAAGCTCTTGCTTTTCCTGTTTTTGTGCTAGTTAATTTTTATAACGTCACCATTTCTTAAAATTGATTGCAACGCACTTTCTTTACCATTTATTTCACACCCTATTGCAGTATCACCTATTTGTGTATGAACGGCATAAGCAAAATCTATAGGTGTAGCATCTTTAGGCAGCTTAATTACAGATCCTTTTGGAGTAAAGCAAAAAACATTTTCTTGAAACATTTGTAATTTTGTATATTCATAAAAATCTTCGGGATTTTCATTTTTATCTATAATTTCAACTAAATCTTTTAACCAATCATATTCTTTCCAGGTTAACGAATTAAATTTTTCGGAAGATTTATATTTCCAATGAGAAGCTATACCTCTTTGAGCAAATTCATGCATTTGATTTGTTCTGAGTTGAATTTCAATCGGTCTTTTATTTGGTCCTATTATTGCAGTGTGAATTGATTTATATTTATTGATTTTTGGTGATGAAATATAATCTTTAAACTTACCAGGTATACAATTCCATTTACTATGAAAAAATCCTAAAGCTTTATAGCAATTTTCAACATCATCCAAAATAATTCTAAAACCTATAATATCAGTAATTTGTTCTAATGATGTACGTTTTTTTTGTATTTTTCTCCAAATAGAAAAAGGTGTTTTTTCTCTACTGAAAATTTCAAAATTTATATCATTTTCTTTTAATAAGTTTTCAAAATCGCTTAAAACTGAATTATAATTTATTAAATTATTGTCTTTAATTTGATCTAATCTATCTTTAATTAATTTTCTTGCATCTGGATTTAAAACTTCAAAAGAAAGATCCTCTAATTCGTCACGGATTCTATTCATCCCCATTCTATCTGCGAGTGGTGAATAGATTTCCATAGTTTCTTTTGCTTTTCTAATTTGTTTTTCTTTATCAGTAACAAAATGCAAAGTTCTCATATTGTGAAGTCTATCCGCTAGTTTAACCAGCAATACTCTAATATCTTTTGAGGTAGCTAAAATTAATTTTCTAAAATTTTCAGCTTTTGAATTGGAAACTGCTTGATTTTCAAATTCTGAAATCTTAGTTACACCATCAACCAAATCTGCAACTTCCTTTCCAAATTCCTGTTCAATAGTTTTATATGTTGCATGGGTATCCTCAATCGTATCATGAAGTAAGCCAGTTGCTATTGTAGCGCTATCTAATTTTAACTCTGTTAAAATATTTGCAACTGCGATTGGATGTATTATATATGGAGAGCCCTCATCTCTCTTTTGCTTTTCATGAGCTTTAAGAGCAAAATCATAGGCTTTTGTTAAAGTTTTTGGATTAACAAACTTATTGTATGTTTTAATCTTGTTTATTAAATCGTTAGAATTAAGCATAAGTTTACTATATCACTAAATTATATAATTTTAACACTTCTAATGTCGTCACTTCTCAAATTTGATATTAAATTAACTATGTTTTTTTTATTTTTAGGATGTATCCAGCTTTTATTTATTTCAAATAGAGGCAATAAAACAAAACTTCTATTATCCATTCTTGGATGAGGAACAGTTAGATCTAAACCTAATAAATTAAAAAATTTTCCATTAAAATCAATGATATCAATATCACATATTCTTGGACTGTTTTTTGGTGCATTTATTCTACCTAATGATTTTTCAATTAATTTAATTTTTTTAAATAAATTAATTAATGATTGATTTGTTCTTACAAATATTACTGCGTTTATATAGTCAGGAAAATTTGGATTTGGCCATGATTTAGTAATATATAAATTAGATGATTTAACTACGTAAATTCCATTTTTAGATAGTTTAGATTTAACATTTACAAGATTGAAAATTTTTTTTCCTAAATTTGATCCTATTGCTAAATAAGCATAATTAACTTGATTTTCTAAAGTATCTTGCTTTTTCACGATTCCAATCTTTTGTTTTTTTTGAATGACGTTTATCGTATTGTTTCTTACCTTTCGCAACAGCTATCTCTATTTTAGCTTTTCCTTTTTTAAAATACATTTTAATTGGAATTAAAGAAAAACCATCCTCATTTATTTTACCAGTTAATTTATTAATTTCTTTTCTATTAAATAATAATTTTCTCTCAGAATAGGGATTATGATTAGAATAACTTGCTTGTTTATAAATAGGTATATGGGAATTAACTAAAAAAATTTCTCCATTTTTTTCTACAGCATAAGAATCTGCTATATTAATTTTCCCAGATCTAACTGATTTTATCTCAGATCCTTTTAAAACTATACCAGCTTCTATAATATCTTTAAAAAAGTAATTAAAAGAAGCTTTCCTGTTAATAGTTATAATTTTTAAACCAACAGTGGTTTTTTTATTCATTTAATAATTTTGCAGAAACAAGAGAATTCTTAACCTTCAATTTTGTTTCATCCATTATTTTAACTAATGGAAGTCTCACGGCATCATCACATAAACCTATCAATTTTGCAGCGTACTTAACTGGTGCAGGATTGCTTTCAATAAACAATGCCTTGTGAACAGGTTGGAGCAAGGCATCAATTCTCTCGGCTTCTTTCATTTCATTATCACTATCAGACTTAGAAAATTTTTGCATGTCCGAACATAATTTTGGCGCGATATTTGCTGTAACTGAAATTATTCCTACGCCACCTCTTTTATTAAATTCAAATGCAAGACCATCTTCACCAGTAAGTTGAATAAATTCATTTCCTAATTTTTTTATTGTTTGATCGAGTCTATTCAAATCTCCTGTTGCATCTTTAACTCCAGCAATATTTTTAAGTTCAAATAATTTAGCCATAGTGTCAACTGTCATATCTATTACACATCTGCCTGGAATATTGTAAATTATTATTGGAAGATTAGTATTGTCATTTATAGTTTTATAATGTTGATATAAACCTTCTTGTGTTGGTTTATTATAATAAGGTGTAACTACAAGCGCACCATCTGCACCAGCGTTTTCCGCATGTTTTGTTAATGCTACAGCCTCCTCAGTAGAATTAGAGCCTGTCCCAGCTATAACTGGTATTTTTCCTTTAGCTTCATTGATGCATAACTCAATCACCTTATTATGTTCATCATGAGACAAAGTTGGGGATTCGCCAGTAGTTCCTGCAGGAACAAGTCCATTAGTGCCATTTTCTAAATGAAAATTTATAAGTTTTATATAAGTTTCTTCATCAAGTTTGTTATTCTTGAACGGAGTTACTAAAGCAACATTTGAACCTTTAAACATAAATATTTATAACATAAGTTGTCATTTATTTTAAAAAAATGTTTATTAAAACTATTAAAAATATAATAACAATTATCTTTTTTATTGTAATTATTCAATCAGCTTTTTCAGATGAAATAATTATACCTTTAAAAAAACCTAATTTACTAAAAACAAAAGCAAAGAAGGAGTTATTTAGTAATTTTATAATTCCTCAAAATAAACCTTCTAAAGAAAAAAAACTTAAAATTGAGAAATTAGATAGTGAAATTTCAAAAAATATAATTAATGGAATTATAATTCCTAAAAATAAACCCCTTATTGTAAAAAAAAAAAGAAAAAGAAGTATAAAGAAATCAAGATATTATAGTGATAGAGATATAAATTATGCAAGACAAGCTATTATATTCATGGAAAAAAGCAATTGGCGTGATGCTAAAAAAGCTGCAAAAAAAGCGAGAGCAAAATCAATATATGATTTTATTGAATGGAGACATCTGCTAACAACAGGAAATAACGCTTCATTCAATGATTACAAGGAATTTATTAAAAGAGTAAAAAATTATCCAAGATTAGATAGGATTAAATATCTAGGAGAACATAAAATATCAACTCAAAATCAGTCAGATAATCAAATAATAGAATGGTTTAAAGAACATAAACCATTAAGTGGTTTTGGTAAAATGATACTTGGTGAAAGTTTAATATCAATAGGTAGAAAAAACGAAGGAATAAATTTAATTAAAAAAGGATTTGTTAAGGCTGATTTAAGTAAAAAAGATTTAATTTTTTTTAGAAAAAAATTTAAAAAATATTTAACAAATGATGATTATATCAAAAGAGCTGATTATTTAGCTTGGGAGAATAAATATTGGGATTTAAGAAGAGTCATAAGATATTTACCAAAAGACTATCAGCTTTTATATACAGCAAGACAATTATTAATGAGCAAATCATATGGTGTTGATACAGCTATATCAAAGGTTCCAGATAAGTTAAAAAATGATCCTGGTTTAAATTACGATAGACTTAAATGGAGAAGAAAAAGAGGAAGAGTAGATAGTTCACTGGAAATTCTTTTAAATATTAAAAATACTAAAGAATATATGGTTAGGCCTGATAAATGGTGGGAAGAAAGATTTATAATAGCTAGATCTTTAATATACAAAAAAAGATTTGAAACAGCATATAAATTAACAAGCAAACATGGCTTAACAGAAGGTCCAGAATTTGCTGAAGCAGAATGGATGAGTGGATGGATAGCTTTAAGTTTTTTAAATGATCCACTATTGGCAAAAAATCATTTTTTAAAATTTTATAATAATGTTGGCTATCCAATAAGTTTAACTAGAGGTGCTTATTGGCTAGGAAGAACTTACGAACAACTAAATGATAAAGAAGAATCTAACAAATGGTATTTGGAAGGATCAAAATACTTAACAACTTATTATGGTCAATTATCTCATTTAAAAGTTAAACCTAATAGTAAATTTGAATTAAAAAATCAAATGACTGTTGATAAAGATTATTTTGAAACTTTTAGCAAAAATAAACTAGTAGCTATTGTGCACTTATTAGATTTACTTAAAAAAGATAAATATACAAAACATATTTTGAGGCATTTAGCTAATGATAATATTGATAAAGGTAGTGAAATACTGACTGCAAAATTAGCCACCGATATTTCTAGATTTGATTTTGCAATTCAAGTATCTAAAATTGCTTCTTATCAAAAAAGATTCCATAATAAATACAATTATCCTATAATTAGCGTTCCTAATAAAGTTGGTTCAAGAAAAATTCCTCATGCAGCATTGATACTATCAATTATAAGGCAAGAGAGTGAATTTGACACTTCTGCGAGAAGTCGTGTTGGCGCACAAGGATTAATGCAATTAATGCCTTATACAGCTAAAACTGTTTCTAAACAAGCAAAGCTTGGGTATTCGAAATCAAAACTTACTAAAAGTCCTGAATATAATATAAACTTAGGTTCATTTTATATAGCTGGACTTATTTTGGAATATGACGGTGCATATCCATTTGCAATTGCGGCATATAACGCTGGTCCAAAACGAGTTAAATATTGGAAAAAAATAAATAAAAATCCCCAGAAGAATCAAATTGATTACATTGACTGGATTGAATTAATTAAATTTAAAGAAACAAGAAATTATGTTCAACGAGTCTTGGAAAATTATAATGTGTATAGATACATTTTGTCTCAAAAACCAATATACATCAAAGATTTTTTCAAAGATAATCCTTTGTATTAATAATGGCGGAGAGAGTGGGATTCGAACCCACGATAGATGTTACCACCTATGACGATTTAGCAAACCGTTCGTTTCAACCAGCTCACGCACCTCTCCTTTTTAGAGACTTACTGTGTAACTTGAAATCATTGAATATTCAATAT
Source organism: uncultured Pelagibacteraceae bacterium (assembly GCA_902533955.1). Next base: position 11,382 of record CACANV010000006.1, on the reverse strand, counting down.
TAATCAAGTATTTTCTGACAAATTATGAAAAACTACTATTCTATATTTTCATTAATAAAAAATGCATTTTCTAACCATGAAAATTGGCAGCAAGCTTGGAGAAATCCTGAGCCAAAAAAAGAATATGAAGCTGTAATTGTTGGTGGTGGAGGTCATGGTTTAGCAACTGCATACTATCTTGCTAAAAAACATAATATGAAAAATATAGCTGTTGTAGAGAAAGGATGGATTGGTGGTGGAAATACAGGTAGAAATACTACAATCATAAGATCAAATTATTTATGGGACGCTAGTGCTGGTCTTTATGATCATGCATTAAAAATTTGGGAAAACTTATCTCAAGAATTAAATTACAATATAATGTTTAGTCAACGAGGAGTTATGAATCTAGCTCATAATCTTCAAGATGTAAGAGATTTAAAAAGAAGAACTCATGCAAATAGATTAAATGGAATTGATGCAGTTTGGCTTAATACTAACGAAGTTAAAAAATTCTGTCCAATTATTAACACTTCCCCTAATATTAGATATCCTGTTTTAGGAGGCACTTTACAAAAAAGAGCTGGTACAGCTAGACATGATGCTGTTGCATGGGGATATGCAAGAGGTTCTGATGATATGGGTGTTGACATTATTCAAAATTGTGAAGTTAAAGGCATTAAAAGAAATGGGGATAAAGTTGAAGGATTGGAAACAACAAAAGGATTTATAAAAACAAAAAAAATTGGTGTTGTGGCAGCAGGACACTCTAGTGTTATTGCTACAATGGCTGGTTTAAGATTACCCTTAGAAAGTAAGCCTTTACAAGCATTAGTTTCAGAACCTGTTAAACCAATTATAGATACAGTTGTAATGTCAAATGCAGTCCATGCTTATGTAAGCCAGTCAGATAAAGGTGAATTAGTAATAGGTGCAGGCACAGATGCATATGTTTCATACACTCAAAGAGGAAGTCATGATGTAGTTGAAGGAACTTTAAAAGCTATTTTGGAACTCTACCCTATTTTCAGTAGAATGAAAATGTTAAGGCAATGGGGTGGTATTGTTGATATTTGTCCAGATGCTAGTCCAATAATAAGTAAAACAAATATAAAAGGTTTATATTTTAATTGTGGTTGGGGAACTGGTGGATTTAAAGCTACACCAGGATCAGGTGATTTATTTGCACACACAATTGCAAATGATGAACCTCATAAATTAAACGCAGCATTTAGTATTAATAGATTTGTAAGTGGAGATCTTGTTGATGAACATGGTGCGGCTGCTGTAGCACATTAATGTTTGTAATAAATTGTCCTTTTTGTGGTGAGAGAGATCAGAGTGAATTTAGCTCTGGAGGTGAGGCACATATAATAAGACCAAAACAACCGTCAGAATTAAGTGATGACGAGTGGGCAGAATTTTTATTTATGAGAAAAAACATTAAAGGAGTTCAACTTGAAAGATGGAACCATTCCCATGGATGTAGAAAATGGTTTAATATGATTAGAGATACATCAAACGATAAAATTCATGCTGTTTATAAAATGGGAGAAAAACCCCCAAAAGAATAATTAATGCCAAACTATAGAATTAATAAAACAGATCATGTTGACCAAACTAATAGGATCTCATTTAAATTTGATGGAAAAACTTACTTTGGATTTAAGGGTGATACACTAGCTTCTGCCCTATTATCTAATGGAATTCATCTAATTGGAAGAAGTTTTAAATATCATAGACCAAGAGGGATAATGTCCTGTGGATCAGAAGAACCAAATGCAATCTGTCAAATAAATGAAAATACAGATTTAAGTGAGCCTAATGTTAGAGCTACCGAAATAGAACTTTATGAAGGTTTGGAAGCAAGCAGCCAAAATTGTTGGCCAAGTCTTAATTTTGATATTGGTGGTATCAACAACCTAATTTCGCCTTTTATACCAGCAGGTTTTTATTACAAAACATTTATGTGGCCAAAAAGTTTTTGGAAAAATGTTTATGAACCTTTAATAAGAAAAACAGCAGGATTAGGAAAATCACCTACGGTACCAGATCCTGAAATATATGACCACAGACATGTACATTGTGATGTTTTGGTTATTGGCGGTGGAATATCAGGCATTATGTCAGCTAAACTAGCAGCTAAAAATAATTTCAACACAATTTTAGTAGATGACAAAAATACATTAGGTGGATCAACTATTTATCAGAATAATGAAAATTTTAAAATTGATAACAAAATTTCAAAAAAATGGTTATCAAAAGAAATTGAAGAGTTAAGAAACTTTAAAAATCTAACAATAAAAGTTAGAACAAGTTTAGCGTCTTATCATAGTTACAATTATCTTTTAGCAAAAGAAAATTTAACTGATCACTTGTCAAAAGATAATAAAAATAGTGAGATTAGGCAAAGATTGTGGAAAATAAGAGCAAAGAAAGTAGTAATTGCAACAGGTGCAATTGAAAGACCACTAGTATTTAATAACAATGATAGACCAGGAATAATTTTGGCTAATTCAGTAAATAAATATTTAAATTTTTATGGTGTTGCTTGTGGCTTAAATAATTTTATTTTTACAAACAATGATAGTGCTTACGAAACTGCAATATCATTATTTGAAAAAGGAATATCAGTCAAAATCATTGATATAAGAAAAAAATCTAATTCAAGCATAGTTAAACAATCGGAAAAGCTAGGAATTAATATTTATTGGAACTCTACTGTTACAAATACTTTTGGTTATAGAAAGATAAAATCTATAGAAATAATGAATTTATCTAACGATGGTTCTAATGTTGAAGGAAATAAAACCTTATTAAATTGTGATTGTTTGGCAATAAGTGGTGGGTGGACGCCTATGGTACATATGCATACACAATCAGGTGGAAAACTAAATTTTAGAGAAAATGATCATATTTTTTTACCTAAAGATCAATCCATTGATAAGATTAGTGTTGGTTCTTGTAACGGAGAATTTGAACTTGATGATGTAATTAAAAATACCTGTACGCAAATTAAAAAATTTTTAGATATTAAAGAGTCAGATTATGACAATATAATTGTTAATTGTTCAAAAGAATTAGATAAGAGAAATATATGGCTATTGCCAAACCATCTTCCAATAGGAAAAACTAAATCATATATTGATTTTCAAAATGACTCTACTGCAAAGGATATTAAATTAGCCATGCAAGAAGGATTTAGATCAATTGAACATGTAAAAAGGTACACAACTACTGGAATGGCAACAGATCAAGGTAAATTATCCAATATGCATGCATTAGGAATAGTTGCTGAAACTGCTGGTGTTAAAATGGGAACTTTAGGTACTACTACATTTAGACCACCCTTCACTCCCTTAACATTTGGTTCAATAGTTGGAAGAAACGTTGGCAAATATTTTGATATAGTAAGAAAAACTCCAATGCATGATTGGCATATTGATAATAAAGCTGAATTTGAAAATGTGGGGCAGTGGAAAAGAGCTTGGTACTATCCAAAATATAATGAAAATATGCATCAAGCAGTTCAAAGAGAGAGCAAAGCTGCAAGAGATAGCGCGGGTATTCTGGATGCATCAACTCTTGGTAAAATTGATATTCAAGGAACAGATGCTTCTGAATTTTTAAATCGTGTTTATACAAACGCATGGTCTAAATTAGCTATTGGTAAATGTAGATATGGTCTTATGCTCAATGAAGATGGAATGGTCTATGATGATGGTGTTACAACACGTTTAAGTGAAAATCATTATTTAATGACTACTACAACAGGTGGAGCAGCAAATGTTTTATCTAAACTAGAAGATTACTTACAAACCGAATGGCCTGAACTTGATGTTTATTTAACTTCAGTAACGGATCATTATGCAACAGCAAGTGTTTGTGGCCCCAATTCAAAAAAAATATTATTAAAATTATTTCCAAATGTAAAATTTGATGATGACAACTTTGCACACATGAGTTTTCAAAATGCACTTCTAGATAATATTAGTTGCAGAATTATGAGAATAAGTTTTACAGGTGAACACAGTTATGAAATTAACATAGAGGCAAAATATGGAAAATCTTTATGGGAAAAATGCATTGAAGCTGGGAAGGAATTCAATATTACACCATATGGAACTGAAACAATGCATTTATTAAGAGCTGAAAAAGGTTTTATTATTGTTGGACAAGATACAGATGGAACTATGACACCTGTTGACTTGCAAATGGATTGGATTGTCAGTAAAAAAAAATATGATTTTATTGGAAAAAGATCTCTTTATAGAAGCGATACAATACGTGAAGATAGAAAACAATTAGTTGGTTTATTAACAGATAATCCTAATGAAGTACTTGATGAAGGTGCACAAATAGTTTCTGATTTAAATAAAAAACCTATTGATATGCTTGGTCATGTTACTTCAAGTTATTTTAGTCCAAATTTAAACAAATCAATTGCACTAGCTGTAGTAAGAAGTGGAAAAAAATTAAAAGGCCAAAAACTCATTGTGCCTATGGAAAATAAAAACATTAATGTAACAGTTTCAGATTTTGTTTTTTTAGATAAAGAAAATAAGAGGTTAAATGCTTAATATTGAATATCCAAAATTAGAAAAAAAATCATTCAATGGATTAGAATTAACAATAAACGAACCAAAAATTAAAATAAATTTAAGGGGTAAAAAAAAGGATTTTTTTACTAAAGCTGGAAAAATATTGTCTTTAATTTTACCTACAGAAGCTAATACTAGCACAGCCAATGAAAAATTTAATGCTTTGTGGTTAAGTCCTGATGAATGGCTAATATACTTTAATGTAGATGACAAAAATAGAATATTTGAAGATTTATACAATGAAATTTCAAAGCTTAACTATGGAGCAATAACTGATGTTTCTAATCAGTGGGTTTGTTTTAATTTAAAAGGTGAAAAAATTTATGATTTATTGTCAGCTGGATCGCCATTTAATTTTAATGATTTTAAAGGAAAAAGAAACAAAGCAACACAAACAATTCTTAATCATGTAGATATAACTATTAATCAAAAACAAAATAATGAAATCGATTTATTTGTTAGAAGATCTTTTTCTGAACATTTGTGTTCATGGATGAACGACAGCGCTAGATTTATTTAATTTCGCTTTAAAATAATAAATTATTACAAAAAAGTAAGAAATTGAAAAAAACCAATTAATACCTACCCAAATCCAAAAGAAAGTTTCAAAACTTGCGCCTATGTACTTCGCAATATAAAATACTACAATTGGATTAAGTATATTTCTAAAAAAATTTGAAATCATTGCATTTTCCGACTTTTTTAAAGCCATAAAACAGCCATTAGACAAAAAAAATACTGGATAAGCAGGTAATACAAATGCTGATATTTTTAAATATCTTTTTCCATATTCAATAACTTCAGGGTCATTTGAAAAAAAACTTGTTATAACGCTTGCAGACAAAAAAACTAAAATTCCAGCAGTAATCATTATTATGAAAGCATATTTAATTGCAGTAAAGTAAGTTTCTCTTATTCTGTAAATATTATTTGCTCCATAATTCTGAGCTATAATTGATATAATGGCAGTATTAATTCCTAATATTGGAAGAAGAACCACTTGTTCAATACGAGTACCAACACCATATCCTGCAACTGCATACTCACCAGATTGTCCAACATATGTAAAAATTATTGCTGCAGCCAAAGCGTAACCACATATGGAAACTGTAATCGGTATTGATTGAAAAAAAATATTTTTAAAAAATAAAAATTTAGGTATAAGATACTTATTTGTAATATTTCTTACTCTTTCATTCCTAAGAATTTTTAATAAAATAATTATAAATGAAACAAATTGAGAAATAATTGTAGCTATTCCTATTCCTTTAACACCATATGCTGGAATAAATAAAAACCCAAATATCAAAATAGGGTTTAATATTATATTCAAAAGAAATGACAAAATTAAAACATTACGATAAGTTTTAGTATCACCTTCTGCATGAAGTAATGAATTTAATGAAACTACTAAAATAAATAAAATTGATCCTGAATAAATAATATCAGTATATTCAAGGCCTAATGAAACAACTTCTTCTGTTGATCCCATTAGAATAAATACTTTTTTTGAAAAGTACAAACCTAGAAATGTAATAAAAATTGAAATTAGAATTCCATAATAAACAATATGAGAAAAATAGTTTAAAGTTTTTTTATTATCCTTTTCACCAATGCTATTACCAATTAAAGAAGTTCCAGCAACAGTCACACCAATAGAAGTTGCAATAATAATAAAATAAATTGGAAAAGATTTACTAAGTGCCGAAAGTGCTTCAGGTGATATTTTTCCTGCAAAGTATGTATCAACAACATTATAAAGTGTTTGAAAAAGTGTCCCAACCATAGCAGGTAGAGCAAGTTTCCTAACTAATTTAGGAATATTATCCTTTAATAAATCCATATTTAATATTCTTTTTTAAAGATATGTCTTTTACCAGTTTTTTTTGCAAGTAGTATTTGTTTTTGCCGCATTGCAAATCTTGATTTTTGTTCATTGGTTAAGTAATCATGACATTTTGGGCATGAGATTCCCTCTGTATATTTAGAAGATTTCATTTCTTTTTGTGAAACGGGTTTTCTGCAACCACTACACATTGAATAAGAGCCTTGCTTTAATTTATGTTTTAATGAAATTCTATTATCAAAAACATAACATTCACCCTTCCAAAGACTATTTTGCTTATCTATTGTATTTAAGTAATTGATAATACCTCCATTTAATTGATAAACATTTTTAAAACCTTTCTTTTTCAAATATATTGAAGCTTTTTCACACCTTATGCCCCCAGTGCAAAACATAGCTATATTGTCGTTTTTACTAAATTTTTTTAAAAATTTAGGAAAGTCACGAAAATTTTCAATATTTGGGTTTATAGAATTTTTAAATGTACCAACATTATATTCAAAAGGTTTTCTAGCATCAATTAATTTTGTTTCTTTTTTTTTAATTAGTTTATTCCATCTTTTGGGTGAAATGTGCATTTTTGTTTTTTTAAACGAAGATACCTTGATGCCCATTGGTACTACTTCATTTTTAATTTTTATTTTAGCTCGATGAAAAGGATTAAATTTGCTTTTTGAAAGATTTTCAGAGTCAAATTTTCTAATTGAGAATATTTTTTTTAATTTTTCTTGTATTGACAAAATATCATTTTTGTAACCTGATATTGTTCCATTAATTCCCTCTGAAGATAAAATTATTGTTCCTCTAATTTTATAATTTAAAACCAATGAATGTAATATAGCCTTTAAATTTTTTAAATTATTTACTTTTTTAAATTTATAAAAACCAAAAACATTATACATTTATAATTTCTTACAAATTGTTATACCATCACCTATAGGTAAAATTGTTTTTTCTATTCTAACATCTTTTTTAACATGATCATTAAACTCTCTAATTATACTAGTTAATTTATCATTTTTACTTAAATCAGCTACTTCACCTTTCCATAGAACATTATCAATAATTATTAATCCATTTTTAGAAATTAGGTTATAAGCGAATTCATAATAATTTATGTAATTTTCTTTATCTGCATCTATAAAAATTAAATCAAAAGTAATTCTTTCTTTTATTAATTTTCTTAAAACATTATTTGCATTATCACAAATTAAATTAATTTTATGATCAACTTTTGCTTTTTTAAAAAAATTAATTGCTATATCTGAAGTTTCTTTATTTTTATCTAAACAAGTTATATTTCCATCGTCATGAATAGCGAGAGCCATCGTTAATGCGCTATAACCAGTAAAAGTACCAATTTCTAAAATTTTTTTTACTTTATTATTTTTTATTATGAATTGCATAAAATAACCTTGTGTTACTGAAATTTGCATTTTCTTAATATCGCCCAAACTATTATTGTATTCTATTATTTCTTTTTGAACAGCATGTAACGGAATTGAATTGTTTGAAATATAGTTTTCTAAATTTTGATTTAATATTATATTTTTTGTCACTTAGATAGTTTATCTTTAAGAATTTCATTGGCTAATTTTGGATTAGCTTTCCCGCCTGAAATTTTCATTACTTGACCAACAAAAAAACCAAAAAGTTTTTCTTTTCCGGCTTTATATTCTTTGACCTTGTCTTCATTTTCACTGACTATTTTATCAATTAATTTTTCTAATTCTTTTGGATCACTTTCCTGTTTAAGGTTTTGTTCTTTTACTATTAATTCAGGATCTTTATTTCCATCAATCATCATTTCGAATACTGATTTTGCAATTTTTCCTGATATTGTTCCGTCTTTTATTAAGTTGATCAATTTAGATAAGTTTTTAGAGCTTATTGGACTATCGGTTATTTCAAGATTTTTGTCATTTAATAATGCAAACAATTCACCAGTAATCCAATTAGTTGCTAATTTAATATCAGATTTATCAATCACCTCTTCAAAATATTTTGAAGTTTCAATATCTGATACTAAAATTGTTGCTTCATATGGTGATAATTTAAATTTTTCAATAAATCTTTTTTTCTTATCATCTGGTAGTTCGGGTATTTCATTTTTAATTTGCTCTATAAAGTCATCCGTGATTTCTAAAGGTAATAAATCTGGATCTGGAAAATATCTATAATCATGGGCATCTTCTTTTGATCTCATGGATCTAGTTTCATTTTTTTTTGTATCAAATAGTCTTGTTTCTTGATCAATTTTTTTTCCTTCTTCAATTAAATCAACTTGTCTATTTGCTTCAGTAATAATTGCCATTTGCATAAATTTAATTGAGTTAACATTTTTAATTTCACATCTGGTTCCCAATTTTATTTCACCTTTTCTTTTTACTGATACATTTACATCGGCACGTAAAGAACCTTCTTGCATATTTCCATCACAAGTACCGAGATATCGCATTATAGATCTTAACTTTTTTATATAAGTATTAACTTCATCTGGTGAAGTTAAATCTGGTTTACTAACTATTTCCATTAAAGCAACACCAGATCTATTTAAATCTACAAAAGTATTTTCTGGATCTATATCATGTATACTTTTTCCTGCATCTTGTTCTAAATGCAATCTTTCTATACCAACATTTTTTGGACCATAAGGCATATCAAGTATAACATTTCCCTCACCTACTATAGGATATTTATATTGAGAAATTTGATATCCTTGGGGAAGATCCGCATAAAAATAATTTTTTCTATCAAATATAGATTTTTTGTTAATCTTTGCTTTTAAGCCTATTCCTGTTTTGATTGCTTGTTTAACACAAAATTCATTAATTACTGGTAACATTCCAGGAAAAGCTGCATCAACTAAACTTACTTGTGTATTAGGCTCTGCTCCAAATTTTGTTGAAGATGATGAAAACAACTTAGATTTAGAAGTAACTTGAGCATGAACTTCTAATCCTATAACAACCTCGTATTGATTATTGCCTCTTTTAATTAAAAATTCATCTACTTTTGACATTAAATCCACCAATCTGAAATTTTATTTTTAAAATTAATTTTTTCTTCCATCGCGTAAGCTATATTTAATATACTTTGTTCATCAAAAGGTTTTCCTATTATTTGTATACCAAGTGGATGTTTTTTTTTATCTAATCCAGCAGGAATTGAAATTCCAGGTAAGCCAGCCAAATTTACTGGTACGGTAAAAATATCATTTAGATACATAGATACTGGATCATCTAATTTTTCACCAATTTCAAAAGCTGAGCTAGGTGTTGATGGAGTTAATATTGCATCTACTTTATTATATACTTCATCAAAATCTTTTTTTATTAGCTTCCTTACCTTTTGTGCTTTCAAATAATAAGCATCGTAATAACCTGAAGATAGAACATAGGTTCCTATCATAATCCTCCTTTTAACTTCTTCACCAAATCCTTCAGATCTTGTTTTTTCATACATATCGATTAAATTTACACCTGGAGATCTAAATCCGTATTTAACACCGTCATACCTTGCTAAATTAGAAGAAGCTTCAGCTGGAGCTACTATATAATAAGTTGGTAGTGCATAATTTGTGTGTGGAAGAGAAATGTCTATTACTTCTGCTCCACAGTCTTTTGCATACTCAATACTTTTTTTCCAAAGATTTTCAATTTCTTCTGACATTCCTTCAACTCTATATTCTTTAGGAATACCTATTTTTTTCCCTTTTATATTTTTTGTAAGTTCTTCAGAATATTTATTTCTTTTAAAATCTATTGATGTAGAGTCTTTTTTATCAAAAGAAGAAATAACTTCTAAAAGAATAGCAGCATCTTTAACATTTTTACTCATAGGACCTGCTTGATCTAAAGAAGAAGCAAATGCAACAATTCCATATCTAGAGCAACTACCGTAAGTGGGTTTTAATCCTACAGTTCCTGTAAATGAAGCTGGCTGTCTTATTGATCCACCTGTATCAGTACCTATTGTTACTGGAGTTAAATTTGCAGCAACAGCAGAGGAAGAACCACCAGAAGAACCACCTGGTACTAAATTTTCACCTATAGGGTTTTGTACATTTCCAAAAAAACTTGTCTCATTTGAAGATCCCATTGCAAATTCATCACAATTTAATTTTCCTAGCAAAATCCCACCTTCGTTCCAAATATTTTGAGTTACAGTTGACTCATAGGTTGGAATAAAATTATTTAAAATTTTACTACCAGCTGTAGTTTTTATTCCATTTGTACAAAATAAATCTTTTACAGCTATTGGTATTCCAGGAAGTTTTAATTCGTAATTTGGATTTCCATCAAATTTTTTTGCTTGATTAATCGCTGTACTGAAATTTTCAGTCACATATACATTTAACTTTTTTGATTTTTCTGCTCTTTCAATAAATGATTTTGTAACTTCTACTGAAGAAAGTTTTTTAGTTTTTATATTATTAATCAATTCTGAAAGTGTTAGATTAGTTATGTTTGACATTATTCAACCACCTTAGGTACAACGAAGAAATCTTTATTTTCATCAGGTGAATTTTTTAAAATTTTTTCTCTTATATTTTCAGTTTTAATTTGATCTTCTCTAAATCTTAATGTTGTTTCAGCTATTGATGTTAGCGGCTCAACATTATCTGTTTTTAATTCATTAAGTTTTTCGATAAATTTAAATATAGAATTTAGATCGCTTGCTAATTTATTAGCTTTTTCTTCATCTATTGAAATTCTGGCTAATTTAGAGATATGCTTTACTGTTTTAAGATTTATTGTCATGTGGTAAAAAATATGTCGCAAACTATCATTTAAGTTAAATATATACAATATGATCACAATTGAAGAGTTTAAAAAAAAACATCCAACTAAAATACGGATTATAGGCTTAGATCTTGGTTCAAAAAGGATTGGTGTATCAATATGTGACGAAAATCAATCAATTGCTACTCCATTTAAAACTTTAATTAAAAAA
>CACANV010000005.1 GCA_902533955.1 uncultured Pelagibacteraceae bacterium | reverse complement strand
ATGAAGATAAAATAAGAAGCTTCGAAAATTTGATAGACTTATGTAATAGCAAAAAAGAGATAAGACTTAAATATGAGTTAGAGAATAATGTTAATCTTGTAACATTTAATGAAGGTAGAATTGAAATTGCTTTTAATGAAAAGTTAGAAAAAGATTTTATTAAAAATTTATCTGGTAAATTATATGAATGGACAAAAAAAAGATGGATTATATCTCTTTCAAAGAAGGAGGGTGAAATTTCTAAAAAACAAGAATATGAAATAAAAAGAAAAAATCTATTTGAAAAAGCAAAAAAAAATTCAACATACAAAAAAATTTTACAAGCTTTACCTGATGCTGAGTTAATAGATATAAAATTGAAAGAAGATAATGATGAATGATTTTAGTAAGATTTTGGATAAGGCTAAGGAGTTAGAGATAAAAATGAAAGAAAGCCAAGACAAAATAAAAAAAATTGAAGCTGAAGGTTCCTCCGCAGGTGAAGCGGTTAAAGTTACTTTAAATGGTGATGGTGAAATGATTAATTTATATATAAATGATGAAATTTTAAAGGAAGATAAAGGTATTATTCAGGATTTGATATTGGCAGCTCACAATAATGCAAAAAATCATTTAAAAACAAAAACTTCAGAAGAAATTTCAAAAGCAACGGGTGGCTTTGGTATTCCTGGATTTAAGTGGCCATTATAATTTGATGCAGAATATTTCTGAAATTGATAATTTGATTAAGCTAATATCCAAACTACCTGGTTTAGGACCCAAGTCTGCCAAAAGAATAATTTTAAAGATGATTAATAACAGGCAAGAAATTATGAAACCACTAACAAAAACTCTAGCAGAAGTTTATAAAAATGTAATAAGATGTAAAATTTGTGGTACTTTAAAATCTAATTTATCCGCATGTGATAATTGCGAAAATGTTTCAAAAAAATATAATAAGATTTGCGTGGTTGAGAATATAGCTGACCAATGGGCTATTGAAAGTTCTAGTATATTTCAAGGTTACTTTCATATTTTAGGTGGAACTCTATCAAACTCTAGTTCTCAAAAAAAAGAAGATCTACTTATAAATTCTTTAATTGAAAGAGTAAAAAAAAATAGTATCGAAGAAGTTATATTAGCTACTAGTGCAACTGTTGAAGGTCAAACAACTGCATTTTATATTCAAGATAGTTTAAAAAATATAAATATTAAAGTTTCAAAACTTGCACAAGGTTTACCTATTGGAGGAGAAATTGAAAGCTTAGATGATGGAACTTTAATTTCAGCGTTTAAAAACAGAAAAAGTTTAGGAGAAATCTAAATTAGCTTTTTTTAATAAGTCTGTTTAGGTGTAAAAGTGGTTCAGTATAACCCGAAGGTTGAGATTTTCCATGAAAGATTAATTCACAAGCTGCTTTAAAAGCTATTGATTTATCATATTTAGGATACATATTTTCATAATTAGGATCAGTTTTATTTTGTTCATCAACAACCTTTGCCATTTTTTTTAATATTTCAAGAACTTGTCTATTTGAACACAAACCATGGTGAAGCCAATTTGCTATATGTTGAGATGAAATTCTTAAAGTCGCTCTATCTTCCATTAACCCTATATTGTTAATATCTGGTACTTTAGAGCAACCTATACCTTGATCAACCCATCTTACAACATATCCTAAAATTGTTTGAGCAGAATTTGATATCTCTGAATTAATTTCATCCGTTGACCAGTTTGGCCGATCAGCGACAGGTATAGTTAATAAATTTGAAAGTTTTGCAGGATCTCTTAATTTTAGTTCCTTTTGTTTTTCAAATATATTTATTTGATGATAATGCATAGCATGCAATGCCGCAGCAGTAGGAGAAGGTACCCAAGCACAGTTTGCCCCTGCATTAACATGGTCTATTTTTTGCTCCATCATATCTTTCATTTTATCTGGCATTGCCCACATACCTTTTCCAATCTGTGCTATTCCAGAAAATCCACATTTAATTCCAATATCTACATTGTTATTTTCATAAGTTTTAATCCATAAAGATTTTTTCATATCTCCTTTTTTAATCATGGGCCCAGCTTCCATTGATGTATGCATTTCATCTCCAGTTCTATCTAAAAATCCAGTATTTATAAAAAAAACTCTATTTTCCAAAGTTCTAATGCATTCCTTTAAATTTACCGAAGTTCTCCTTTCTTCATCCATTATTCCACATTTTATAGTGTATTTTTTTAGTCCTAAAACTTCTTCAACTTTTGAAAATATCAAATCTGTGAATTTAGTTTCATCTGGTCCATGCATTTTTGGTTTAACAATATAAATAGAACCAGTTCTTGAGTTACCTTTACTCTTCAAATCATGAAGACAAGCAGCTGTAGTAATAAAAGCATCCAAAATGCCTTCTGGTACTTCAGAACCATCATTAAGTATTATTGCAGGATTTGTCATAAGGTGCCCTACATTTCTAACGAGCAGCAAACTTCTTCCGTGCAATTTCAATCCTTTTCCATCGGCAGAAACATAACTCCTGTCAGGATTAAGTTTCCTCTCAAACTTTTTTCCATTTTTTTCAAAAATAGATTTTAAATCTCCTTTCATTAACCCTAACCAATTTCTATAACAAAGCACTTTGTCCTCAGCATCAACTGCAGCAACACTATCTTCATTGTCACAAATTGAAGAAATTGCTGACTCTAATATAATATCACTTATACCTGCGGCATCTCTAGATGCACTGAAAGCTCTGGGATTAATAATAATTTCTAAATGAAGATTATTATTTTTAAGTATTACAGCAGATGGTTTATTTGCATCTCCTCTATGACCAACAAATTTTTTTAAATTAATTAAATTAAAAGTTTTATTATTTTTACTAATTAATAATTTTTTATCTTTAATTGATAGGCCTGTTATATCTTTCCAATTCAAATCTTTAATTGGAAAAAACTTATTTAGGAAATCCCTTGTATATTTAATTACCTCTTGCCCTCTTAAAGGGTCATATTTTTCACTACCACTTTCTTCTGACTCTATTATGTCTGATCCATATAAACTATCATACAAACTAATCCATCTGGCATTAGCCGCATTTAAACTATATCTTGCATTCATTATTGGAACAACTAATTGAGGCCCAGCTACATTAGAAATTTCTTCATCTAAATTTTTTGTTTTTATTTTAAAATCCGGGCCTTCTTCTTTTAAATATCCAATTTTTTTTAAAAAATTTTGGTACTTTTTAATATCAAATTCATTGAATTTATTTTTTTTATGCCATAAATCTATCTCTTTTTGCATTGTCTCTCTGGTTTGAATCAATTGTCTATTTTTTGGTGCCAAATTGTGTACTACTTTATCAAAACCTGTCCAAAAACTCTCTTTTGATATTTCAGTGTTTTTTAAAAGCTCATGATTTACAAAGTCAGCAAGCTTTTTTGAAACTGATAGATTATTTATTTTTATAAATTGATTCTTCATATAATTTATAATTAAATATGAAAGTATAATTTTGAGTTTTGTTTTTTTAAAAAAAATATTGAATGTGCTTGATTTATTAATTTTTCAGTTATTTTATGCAAAACTTTCAAGATTGATCGCTCCTTTAGTGGCATTTATTAGTATTTTTTAAAATACTAAATATTTTATGTCATTTTATTGCCTTTTTTGAATATAATAAAGCTTTTTTAATGAAAAATTATTTAAACTTTGAAACAGAAGTAAAAAATCTTGAAGCGGAGCTAGATCAATTAAAAGATCCTTACAATCAAGAAGGATTATCTGAGGTTGATACTTCAAAAATTTCTCAAGTTCAAAAAGAAATAGATATAAAACTTAAAGATATTTATTCCAATCTAGATCCTTGGCAAACAACTTTGGTTGCTAGACATGAGGATAGACCAAAAGCAAAATTTTTTATAGACAATCTGTTCCAAGATTTTATTCCTCTTTCTGGAGATAGATACTACGGGGAAGATAAGTCAGTTATTTCAGGTTTTGGAAAATTTAATAGTAAATCCATCTTAATAATTGGGCAAGAAAAAGGGGAAGATCTTGAAACTAGAATTGATAGGAATTTTGGAATGATGAGGCCAGAAGGATACAGAAAAACTATAAGATTAATGAAACTTGCTGATAAATTTAGGATTCCAGTTGTTTCATTTATAGATACTCCTGGAGCATATCCGGGTGTCGGTGCTGAAGAAAGGGGTCAGGCAGAAGCAATTGCTAAGTCAATTGAATGCTGTATGAATCTTAGAGTTCCAACAATATCTATTATTATTGGTGAAGGTGGGTCAGGAGGGGCAATAGCATTAGCATCCTCAAATAAAGTTTTAATGTTACAAAATGCAATTTATTCTGTTATTTCACCAGAAGGGTGTGCCACAATTCTTTGGAGGGATCCAAAAATGACTTTGGAAGCATCAAAAGCAATGAAGCTTTCATCAAAAGATCTTCTTAATCTAGAAATAATTGATGAAATTATACCAGAACCAACAGGAGGCGCTCACAGAGACAAAGACCTGATACTAGATAATGTTAGAAATTCTTTAGAAAAAAATTTAGAATTTTTTTATAATATGAATGAAGATGAAATTTATAGTCAACGTAAAAATAAATTTTTATCAGTCGGTAGAAATAAAGGTTTTACAACCAAGTCAAGTGATTCTGAAAACCTTTTAATTAAAGAAAACATAATAGATAAATTTATATCTAAATTAAAAAGTAATAAAAAATTTATTTATTTTAGCATTCTTGTAATTTTTTTAGTATTTTTTGCATTAATATTATAGGGCTCCATGACAATGTTTATATTTTTTTCCAGATTTACATGGACAAGGTTCATTTCTTCCAATTTTATTTTTTGATAATTCTCTAAACTTTTCACTCGAATTTTCTTGATTTGCATTATCTACAATTTTTAAATTAAATAAAACTGTTATTAGATCAGTCTTTAATTTTTTTAATAAATTTTCAAATAAAACAAATGCTTCTTTTTTATATTCAACTAAAGGATCTCTTTGTCCATAAGATCTTAAACCAATTACCTGTCTAAGTTGTTCTAAATATTGTATGTGCATTTTCCAATTTTGATCAATTAACTGAAGAAAAATTTTTTTTTCTATCTCTGATGTTTGATCTTCTCCAATAATTTTAATTTTCTCTTCTCTTTTCTCTAAAAATTTTTTGTTCAACAAATTTTCAAACTCGTTATCTTTAGAATTAATTAATGATTGCATTTGATTTTCATCAAAAGATTTACCTAATAAAGATTTAAGTTGATTTATAAACTCATTTCCTTTAACTTTTGTTAAACTTTTAGATTTAAGTAGCTTTAAATCATCTATAATTTCTTTTAAAAATTCATCGGCATATTTTTTAGAATCTTTATCGTTAATAATATTATTTCTTTGGCTAAATATAACTTGTCTTTGATCATTTAAAACATTATCAAATTTTAAAAGAGTTTTACGAATATCAAAGTTTCTAGCCTCAACTTTTTGTTGTGCTCTTTCCAAAGCTTTATTTATCCATGGGTGATCAATACTTTCTCCATCTTTTAAACCAAGTTTTTCAAGCATATTATTCATGGATTCTGAACCAAATATTCTCATTAAATCATCCTCTAGGCTCACAAAGAAAATAGAATTACCCTCATCTCCTTGTCTACCAGACCTTCCTCTAGCTTGATTGTCAACCCTTCTACTTTCCATTCTTTCAGTTCCAATAACAAATAACCCGCCTATTTTTTTTATTTCTTCTTTTTGTGACTCATCTTGTCCTCCTAGCTTTATATCTACACCTCTACCTGAGATGCTAGTCGTAATAATTATTGAATTTTTTTTTCCTGCATTAGCAATTATTTCAGCTTCTTTTTCATGATTTTTTGCATTTAAAACAGTATGTTTAATTTCTTTTAGATCTAACAATTTAGAGTAATGTTCAGATTTATTTATGCTAGCTGTAAAAACTAATAAAGGTTGAGACGCATTATTACACTCAACAATTTTATTTACAATAGCATCATCTTTTTCTTTAGCAGTTCTAAATATTTGATCATTCCAGTCTTTACGAATCATTTCTTTATTGGTAGGTATTGATACAACTGGAAGATTATAAATTTCGAAGAATTCTTCGGACTCTGTTTTTGCAGTACCCGTACACCCCGCAAGTTTATTATAAAGTTTAAAAAAATTTTGATAAGTTATTGAAGCTAAAGTTTGATTTTCTGAATTTACTTTTAATTTTTCTTTAGCTTCTAAACTTTGATGTAATCCATCGCCAAACCTTCTTCCCGGTAATTGTCTACCAGTTTGTTCATCTATTATTATTACTTGTTCATCTTTAACTATATAATCCCTACCACTTTGATATAGGTGATTAGCTCTTAAAGCTTGATTTACATGATGCACCAAATGTAAATTTTCTGGATCATAAAAATTATTATTTTTTAAAATTCCTGCACTAGAAAATATTTTTTCAATATTGTCTATACCTTTATTAGTAAGTAAAATATTTTTGTCTTTTTCATCTATTTCAAAATCTTCACTTTTTAAATTTTTAATAAGTTTATCAATTGCTATATATTGATTAGTTTTATCTTCAGTTGCTCCTGATATAATTAAAGGAGTTCTTGCTTCATCAATTAAACAAGAATCAATTTCATCAACAATTGCATAA
The DNA here is from genome assembly GCA_902533955.1 of uncultured Pelagibacteraceae bacterium. Next base: position 11,830 of record CACANV010000005.1, on the reverse strand, counting down.
TTATGTGTTCTCTGAACCATCTCTTCTTTGGAAAATCTCATGTTGTCTCTGAGATAATCAAAACCTAATTCACTATTTGTTGCATAGGTAATATCCTTGCTATAGTTTTCTTTTCTTTCTAGATCTGATTGGTTCGTGTTTATAAATCCGCAAGACATTCCCAAAAAATTATAGATTTTTCCCATATTTTCACTATCTCTCTTTGCCAAATAATCATTTACAGTAACGATATGAACCCCCTTTTTTTCTAAAGCATTTAAATATGCGGACAAAGTGATAGTTAATGTTTTTCCTTCTCCAGTTTTCATTTCAGCTATTTTATTTTCATGAAGGACAACACCACCAACTAACTGGACATCAAAATGTCTTTCTTTATTAATTCTTTTCGAAGCTTCTCTTACAAGCGCAAAGGCCTCCGGCAAAATATCATTTAATTTACCTCCATTTTTTAAATGGTTAACAAAATAATTCGTTCTTTTTGGAAAATCATCGTTATTAAAACTCTCAATTTTTTTTTCAAAAGTATTTATTTTTGATACAATTTTTTTGATTCTATCCAGTTCTCTTTGGTTTCCACCTTTTATTATTTTTGAAATAAAATTTAGAGGGTTAAACATTTTTGATGTATTATTATTTATTAAAAATATATAGTAATTATTTTAAAATTTTAAATATCATGGTTTTCAACATAAACAACTTTTTTGATAATAAGAATAAAAACTCTAAAATTAGTGATTTTCAAGATCTTGATCATTTGGATGGAGTTTCAATTTCTACAATAAGTGCAGGTTTATATGAAAAAAAGAGAGATGATTTAGTATTGTTTTATTTTAGAGATGGAGCAAGCCATGCTTCAGTTTTTACTCAATCCAAAATTATTTCTGAGAATTTAAAATGGAATTTGAAAACAAAATCTGAAAAATTAAAAGCTCTTTTAATAAATACAAGAAATGCAAATGCTTTAACAGGAGCTCAAGGTTTTAATTCTTTAAAAGATTTATCTTTTGATTTATCTAAAAAACTTACAGAAAAACAATTTATGGATGAAGATAATCCAAAAAAAATTAATCCAAATGAAATAATTTTTGCTTGCACTGGCACAATAGGAGAAAAATTTCCCTTACATAAGATTAAAAAGAATATTCCTAATTTAATTCAAAAAATTAAATATACTCAAAATAAACTTATATGGATGAAAGCTGCTCTTGGCATAATGACAACTGATACAAAACCAAAATTATCAATGTCAGAATGTAAAATAGGCTCAAGTAAAGTTAAAATATATGGAATTGCAAAAGGATCTGGAATGATTTTTCCAAATATGGCGACTACTCTTGGTTTTATATTTACTGATGCAAATTTAAAATCCTCATTACTTAAACAGATTCTAAAAAAAAATATTGAAACAACGTTTAATGCAATAACATGTGATGGAGATACAAGCACTAATGATATGGTTTCAATTTTTTCTACAAATAAAGCAAACAACCCATTAATCAAAAATGTAAAAGATCCAAGGTTGAAAAATTTTAATTATGCAGTTCATGAAGTTTTATTAAATTTAGCTAAGAGAGTAGCAGCAGATGGAGAAGGTGCTTCCAAATTTATTACAATAGCTTGTAAAAATTGTAAAACAGAAAAAGATGCAAAAAAAATATCATTTTCCATAGCAAACTCACCTTTGGTCAAAACCGCAATTACTGGTGAAGATCCAAATTGGGGTCGAATTGCAATGGCCATAGGAAAGAGTGATGTAAATATAGATTTAAAAAAACTTTCAATATTAATAGGTCAATTCAAAATTTTAGCAAAAGGCAATTTAATTGAAAATTATGATGAGTCAAAAGTAAGCAATTATATGAAAAATGAGTCAATAAATATTACTGTCGATTTAGGATTGGGTCATAAAAGTTTTACGGTTTATACTATGGATTTAACAAAGAGTTATATTGAAATAAATTCAGATTATAGATCTTAAATATATTGAATTTTTTAAGATAATTATTAAATCATACTTACATGATTAAATATTTATTAAATTGTCAAAAATGTTTAACAGAATTTGATAGTTGGTTTAGCTCATCAATAGAATTTGAACGCTTAAAGAAATTTAAGTATCTTAATTGTGAAGCTTGTGGGTCTTATCAAGTAGAAAAATCTTTGATGTCACCAAATTTATCAAATACTAAAAAAAAATTAATTGATAAAGAAATTTTAAAATTAAAAGATGTTAAAAAAAAAATAAAAGATCACCAAAAATTTATTAAACAAAATTTTGATTTTGTAGGAAATAACTTTACATATGAGGCTAGATCAATTCATTATAATAATAAAAAATCCAAAAAAGGTATTTATGGTAATGCTTCCTTGGATGATGTTAAAGAGTTAAAAGACGAGGGAATAGAAACACAGGTAATACCATGGATAGAAGATAAAGATAATTAAATTTTTTCAAACTTTGAAATGTAGTTTACAGATTTATCTTTAGAAGTATTCCATCTATTAAATATTAGATCGAATTTAATACCATCTATTTTTTTTAAAGTGAGAGAATTCTTTTTGCAAATATTTACAAGAATCTCTGGTTTTACAAAACAGTCCCACTTATGAGTTCCAATAGGTAGCCATCTTAAGAAATATTCAGCACCAATTATAGCAAACAAGTATGATTTTAAAGTTTGATTCAAAGTTGCAATAAACATTATACCTGATTTTCGTAAAAATTTTGAACTTTGTTTTATAAAAATATTTACATTTTCTACGTGCTCAACAACCTCCATATTTAAAACTATATCGAACTTTTGACTTGTCTTAAATTTTTCTGGGGCTGAATTAATATATTCTATATTAAGTTTGCTTTTTTTTAGATGATGTCTTGCAACATTGATATTTTTTGCAGAAGCATCAATACCAACAACTTTTGCTCCAAGTCTTGCCATTGGTTCCGATAACAGTCCTCCACCACAACCAATATCTAGAATTTTTAAACCTTTAAAAGGTTTATATTCGTTTTTTATCTTAAAATCATTTATTATATTTTCTTTAATGTATTTAATTCTAATTGGGTTAAATTTATGTAGCGGCTTAAATTTTCCATTTGGATCCCACCATTCTTCTGAAATTTTAGAAAATTTTTCTATTTCTTTTTTATTTATTGTGTTAATTTTCATAGTTTATTGACATTACAATTAAGATGTATTTTATCAATATATTATAACATTATTTGAAAAAAATTATTCAATGAAAATTATAGTTTTAAAATTTGGAGGAACTTCAGTTGGTACTATTGAAAGAATTAAAAAAGTCTCTGGAATAATTACAAGCTATATCAAAAAAAAATACAAAGTTATAGTTCTCTCATCAGCAATGACTGGTGTTACGAATGATTTAATAAATAAATCTAAAAAAATAAGTAAGAATTTTTCAAGTCCAGAATATGATGTATTAGTTTCGGTAGGTGAACAAATATCTTGCTCGTTGATCGCAGCAAAATTGATTGACAAAGGATATAAATCAAGATCTTGGTTAGCTTGGCAGGTGCCAATAATAACTGAAGGTAAACATAAATTTTCAAGGATAAATAAAATCTATAAAAAGGAAATCTTAAAATATTTAAATCTTGGAGGAATTCCAATTATTGCAGGATTTCAGGGTATAAATTCTCAAAATAGAATTACAACTATTGGCAGAGGAGGTACCGATGCAAGTGCGATAATGTTTGCAAAATTTTTTAATGCAGAAAAATGTATTATTTATACTGATGTAGACGGAGTTTACACTACAGATCCAAATAAATTTAAAAATGCAAAAAAAATAAAAGTTATTTCATATGAGGAAATGTTAGAAATGGCATCTTTAGGGGCAAAAGTTATGCAACCACACTCTGTCCAAGACGCAAGACTAAACAGAGTAAATATTGAAGTTAAATCTTCTTTTAAAAATAATATGGGCACTTTAATTACTAAAAGAAAAAACATAAATAATAACAAAATTATCACTGGAATATCATCAACCTCAAATGATGCAAAAGTCACACTTGTTGGGGTAAAAGATAAACCTGGAATTGCAGCATCTATATTTAAGCCGCTTTCAGAAAACTCAATAAATGTAGATATGGTTGTTCAGAATATTTCACTAAATGGAAAAGAAACTGACTTAACTTTTACTATAAAGTCTGATGATTTAAACAAAACAAAAAAGATTATTTATCAAAATAAAAAAATTAATTTTAAAAATTTATTTTTTGATAAAAATGTTTCAAAAGTTTCAATAATTGGGGTTGGAATGATAACTACTCCTGGAGTAAGTTATAGAATGTTTCAGGCGCTTTCTAAAAAAAAAATTAATATTCAGGTTATTTCAACATCTGAAATTAAAATTTCAGTTTTAATTGATAAAAGAAATATTTATAAAGCTATAGTAGCCCTACATAAAGAATTTAAACTAGATAAATAAAAAATGAGCATAAGACCATTCAGAGATATCAAAAGAAAAAGAACAAAAGTAATAACAGTTGGAAATGTAAAAATTGGTGGCAACAATCCAATATCAGTTCAGTCTATGACAAATACTCTTACAAAAAATATAAAAAAAACTATTGATCAAACAAATAAATTATCAGAATTTGGTGCGGATATTGTGAGAATTTCTTGTCCAGACAAAGACTCAACTTTAGCATTAAAAAAAATAGTTAAAAATGTTTCAGTACCAATAGTTGCCGATATTCACTTTCATTATAAAAGAGCAATCGAAGCTGCCGAAAATGGTGCAAAATGTTTAAGAATAAATCCTGGAAATATAGGAGATAAAAAAAAAATTAAGGAAGTAATTATTGCAGCTAAAAATAATGATTGTTCCATAAGAATTGGTGTTAATTCAGGTTCTCTTGAAAAAGATATATTAGAGAAATATAAAGAACCTTGTCCCGAAGCCCTTGTTGAAAGCGCTTTAAGAAATATAGACATTATTGAAAACGAGGATTTTTTTAATTTTAAGGTTAGCGTTAAATCATCAGATGTATTTTTATCTATTGCAGCATACCGTCAACTATCAAAAAAAATTGAATATCCCTTACATCTGGGCATTACTGAAGCTGGAAGTTTTTTGCCAGGAAGTATTAAGTCGTCAATTGGTTTTGGAGCACTATTATTAGATGGAATAGGTGATACTATAAGGGTTTCTTTGTCTGATGATCCTATTGAAGAAATTAAAGTTGGAAATGAAATTCTTAAATCTTTAAATCTTCGAAAACGAGGAGTAAATATTATATCTTGCCCATCTTGCGCAAGACAAGCGTTTCAAGTTATTGATACTGTCAAAATTTTGGAGGAAAAATTATCACATATTAAAACGCCAATAACATTGTCAATAATAGGGTGTGTAGTAAATGGACCTGGTGAAGCTGCTCAAACTGATATTGGGATTACAGGAGGAGGAAAAGGTAGCAATATGCTTTATTTAAAAGGAATTGAAAGTGAGAAGATAAATAATAGTGAAATTATTTCTAAAGTAGTTGATTTAGTCGAAAAAAAAGCAGAAGAAATTGATAAGAATATTTAATGTTGCCAATAGCAAAAGTTCAAGAATTAATTTTGAAACATTCTCAATTGGAAAGAGAACTTTCCGTAGGAGAAATAGATAAAAAAAATTTTGCCGAAAAGTCAAAAGAATATTCTGACTTAAATGAAATTATTAGAGAGATTAAAGAATATAGTTTATTTAATAAGAATAAAGAAGATTTAGAAAAGATTATAAATGATTCAAATAGTGATAAAGATATTAAAGATTTAGCTAAATCAGAATTAGAGGAATTAAAGAAAATTAATGAAATAAATGAAAAAAAAATAAAGTTATTTTTACTTCCTAAAGATGAAGCGGATAGTAAAAATGCAATTATTGAAATAAGAGCAGGAACAGGAGGCTTAGAGGCAAGTCTTTTTGCTTCTGATCTTTTTAAAATGTATGAAAAAATAAGCAATAAAAAAAAATGGCTAGTTGAAATTATTTCAATATCTAAAAGTGAAGCTGGAGGGTTAAAAGAAGTTATAGCCACAATAAAAGGTAAGAATATTTATTCTTCATTAAAATATGAGAGTGGTGTACATAGAGTCCAAAGAGTGCCTGATACTGAAACACAAGGTAGAGTACATACTTCAGCAGCAACTGTTGCTGTATTACCTGAGGCAGAGGATGTCGATGTTAAAATAGAAGATAAGGATTTAAGAATAGATGTATTTAGAAGCAGTGGTCCTGGTGGACAAAGTGTGAATACCACTGACTCAGCTGTTAGAATAACGCACTTGCCAACGGGAATAGTTGTTAGTCAGCAAGATGAAAAATCACAGATTCGTAATAAAGAAAAAGGACTTAAAATACTAAGATCAAGAATTTATGAGTTTGAAAGACAAAAAAGAGATAAAGAAAGGTCTAGGGACAGGAAAAGCAAAATTGGAACAGGTGATAGATCAGAAAGAATTAGAACTTATAATTTTCCCCAAGGAAGAGTTACTGATCACAGAATAAATCTAACTTTGCATAAATTAGAAGAATTTATGGAAGGTGAAATATTTGATGAGATGATGGAGAACTTAACTATACAAGCTCAGCAAGAAGAACTTACTAAATTAAATTAAATGAACTATCAAAATATATTGGATTATGGAAATAACATTCTTAGTCTAAATAATATTAAAACTTCCCAATTAGACTGTGAGTTAATTTTATCAAATATTTTAAATAAAACTCGTGAAGAAATTTTAATTAACTTGAATGCTAAAGTAGACCAAAAGCAAATCGAAAAATTTAATTTTTATTTGTCAAAAAGAAAAAAAAAAGAACCTATTGCATATGTACTAGGGTATAAACATTTTTGGAAACACAAATTTTTAGTAGATAAATCTGTTTTAATACCAAGACCAGAGACTGAACAAATAGTTGAAGAGGCATTAAAATTTATACCAACCAATCATTCAAAAATGGTACTAGATATTGGCACAGGTTCAGGATGTATAATCATTTCTATTTTGAAAGAAAGAAGCAAATGTAAAGCAATAGCGTTGGATATATCATTTAAAGCCTTAAAAATTGCAAAAACTAATGCAAAATTGCATCACTTGGAGAATAAAATTAAATTTATTAATATCGATATTGACAAATATAAATCAAATAAATATGATTTAATTTTATCTAATCCTCCATATATAAATAATGTTGATTTAAATAGATTGGATGACGGTGTAAAATTATATGAGCCTAAATTAGCTCTTTCTGGTGGATTTGACGGTTTTAAAGAAATTAAAAAAGTAATTAGAAAAAGTTCAAAATTGTTAAAAGTAAATGGATACATTATTATTGAAATTGGTGAAAAACAAAAAAATTATTCCTTACAATTACTAAAGCAATATGGATTTTACGTTAAAAGAATTTTTAAGGATTTATCAAGCAAAGATCGATGTATAGTAGCAGAGAAGTTAGTAAATGAATAATTATAAAAATAATCATAGAAGAAATAGATATAAACATAATGGGGATAGAAGCTTTAGAAAGAGAAATGGAAATGGACATAGAGTAAATGTTGATTTTAATAATAATTCCGATTTTAAAATAAGAAATCCAGGAAGAAACAATCAAAATGCATCGAAATTAATGGAAAAATATAATGATTTGGCAAGAGAAGCTTTATCTAATGGAGACAAAATTTTGTCTGAATATTATTTGCAACATGCTGATCATTTTTCAAGAATCCATAATTTACAGGAAGTGGTAAAAGATACTAACATGAAGCCAGCAAAAATTGACGAAACAAATAATAAAAATAATAAACAAAACGATACTGTTTAATAAAACAGAATGTTTAAAAATTCTTCTAATTTAATTGATTTTTGAAATTAAATTAGACTTTAAAACATCAATTTTAATCTTATTGACTTCAAATAATTTTCTTTCATTTCCTTTAAGAATTTTTCCTGATGGTAATTTTAATTTTTGAGAATTTATTTTTTTATTATTTTTAATTACCTCATAGTGTAGGTGTGGACCCGTTGATAAACCTGTTGAGCCAACATATCCAATAATTTGACCTTGTTTAACTCTTACACCTTTTTTTATTCCTCTCCCAAATTTTGACATATGTGCATATACTGTACTGTAAGTTGAATTATGTTTTATTTTAACACAGTTACCTCCTCCACCACACCACTTTGCCCTAGTTACAATTCCATCACCCGAAGCCATTATTGGGGTACCTTTTGGTGCAGCAAAATCTGTTCCACTGTGCATTCTTGTAAATCCTAGTATAGGATGTTTTCTTTTACCAAAAGATGAAGATAATCTTGCTCCATTTATAGGAGTTTTCATTAGAGTCTTTCTCATACTTTTTCCGTTTTCATCAAAATAGTCAACTTTATTTTTTTTATGTTCAAATTTATAAAGTTTTAAATCATTATTTTGCAAAATTAAATTTGCATAAATAATATCTCCTGCATCAACAATTTTTCCCTCTTGATTCTTAAATTCTTCATAAATAATTTGAAAACTGTCATTTTTCCAAATATCTCTTTGAAAATCTACCTGGAATCCATACAATCTTGCAAATTCAATTATTATATTAGGTTTGACTCCTAAATTTGTTGCAGTTTCGTATAGGCTCGTAGTTATATTTGATTCTTTATATGTTATTATTTTATCTAAATTTTTTTCAATTATTTTTGAGGTAAAACTATCATTATTTAAATTTCTAACAAAAAATATCTCATTTTTATTGTCAATTTCAATTTTAAATTCTAAAATTTTTAGATTATTTTTTTTGTCAATTTTAAAATAAATTTTTTTATTAAGTTTTAGGACTTTTATTTTTTTGTTTTTATTTACTGATTTTAAAAACAACTTTTTTTCTTTTTCTGGAATTTCAAGTTTATTTAAGATTTTTTCGTATGTATCTGCTTCTTTAATTAAATAATCAATTTTTATGTATCTTGGTTCTAAATTTGATACAATTTTATTTAAAGATTTATTTAAGTAAATGTTATTTAAAGTTTTTTTTAATAAATAAATCTGATTTTTTTTGTTATCTTCGTAGTAATAAGTTAAAAAAAAAGCTACTATAATTAATATTGTTATCCATATAAAATATATAAAATCTTTTATTTTTTTATAAATTTTATTTAAAAACATTGTTATTTTGATTAAAAATCCATTAATTTTCTAGGTTTTTTAACATATTTTTTTTAATCTAATAACTTGATTTCCAAATTTTTTCTAATATAAGCGTCACACTCAACATAAGAAAAAATGTTATTTATTAGGCTTTATTAGCCTAATTAGCTATTTAATTTGTTAAAATTTTAAGAAGAGAAGTGTGGACGGTTAAGGTTACCAAAATTTGTCGTACACACTTCAACATTATATAAATTTTATTCTTAGAATTTATATAGAAGCTAGTGTGCGCCGTTTTTAAACTTGAGAGTTTGATCATGGCTCAGAACGTACGCTGGCGGCACGCCTTATACATGCAAGTCGAACGAAGTAGCAATACTTAGTGGCAGACGGGTGAGTAACATGTGGGTATCTTCCCTTTGGTGAGGAATAACACGAGGAAACTTGTGCTAATACCTCATAAGTCTTTACGGAGAAAGCTTTATGCGCCAATGGATGAGCCCGCACTTGATTAGTTTGTTGGTGGGGTAATGGCCTACCAAGACTTTGATCAATAGCTGATCTGAGAGGATGATCAGCCACATTGGAACTGAGACACGGTCCAAACTCCTACGGGAGGCAGCAGTAGGGAATATTGCACAATGGAGGAAACTCTGATGCAGCGATGCCGCGTGAGTGAAGAAGGCCCTTGGGTTGTAAAGCTCTTTCGTCGGGGAAGAAAATGACTGTACCCGAATAAGAAGGTCCGGCTAACTTCGTGCCAGCAGCCGCGGTAATACGAAGGGACCTAGCGTAGTTCGGAATTACTGGGCTTAAAGAGTTCGTAGGTGGTTAAAAAAGTTGGTTGTGAAATCCCGGAGCTTAACTCCGGAACTGCAATCAAAACTTTTTAGCTAGAGTATGATAGAGGAAAGCAGAATTTCTAGTGTAGAGGTGAAATTCGTAGATATTAGAAAGAATACCAATTGCGAAGGCAGCTTTCTGGATCATTACTGACACTGAGGAACGAAAGCATGGGTAGCGAAGAGGATTAGATACCCTCGTAGTCCATGCCGTAAACGATGTGTGTTAGACGTTGGAAATTTATTTTCAGTGTCGCAGCGAAAGCAGTAAACACACCGCCTGGGGAGTACGACCGCAAGGTTAAAACTCAAATGAATTGACGGGGACCCGCACAAGTAGTGGAGCATGTGGTTTAATTCGAAGATACGCGCAGAACCTTACCAACACTTGACATGTTCGTCGCGACTCTAAGAGATTAGAGTTTTCGGTTCGGCCGGACGAAACACAGGTGCTGCATGGCTGTCGTCAGCTCGTGTCGTGAGATGTTGGGTTAAGTCCCGCAACGAGCGCAACCCTCACTTTTAGTTGCCATCATTTAGTTGGGCACTCTGAAAGAACTGCCAGTGATAAGCTGGAGGAAGGTGGGGATGACGTCAAGTCCTCATGGCCCTTACGTGTTGGGCTACACACGTGCTACAATGGCATTTACAATAGGAAGCGAGATGGCGACATCAAGCAAATCCTAAAAAGATGCCTCAGTTCGGATTGTACTCTGCAACTCGAGTACATGAAGCTGGAATTACTAGTAATCGCGGATCAGCGCGCCGCGGTGAATACGTTCCCGGGTCTTGTACACACCGCCCGTCACACCATGGGAGTTGGTTCTACCTTAAGGCAAGGTTTAAAAACTTTGACCACGGTATAGTCAGCGACTGGGGTGAAGTCGTAACAAGGTAGCCGTAGGGGAACCTGCGGCTGGATTACCTCCTTTCTAAGGATGATTAAGGATTATTTCTTAATCAAAAAAATATAACAGGATAATGTTGACCGTCCTCATTTCTCTTCTTGAAATAGTGTTTCACTCTTCTGCATTAGGGCCGGTAGCTCAGTTGGTTAGAGCACACCCTTGATAAGGGTGGGGTCGAAAGTTCGAGTCTTTCTCGGCCCACCATAAAATACTGGGGGATTAGCTCAGCTGGGAGAGCGCCTGATTTGCATTCAGGAGGTCAGCGGTTCGATCCCGCTATCCTCCACCAAGAAACACTTAGTTATTTTAATAGTAAATTTTTTATATTATCAATATCTATATCCGATTGTTCGAATAGATGAACAATCAAAGAATGTTCTAAGATATGAACATTCCAACAAAATTTGATTCAACACAGAATTTTTTTCTGTGCATAAATCAAGCGTTTAAGGGCGTGTGGCGGATGCCTTGGCACTGAAAGCCGATGAAGGACGTGGTATACTGCGATAAGTTACGGGGAGCTGTATGCAAGTTTTGATCCGTAAATTTCCGAATGGGGAAACCCACCACTTTATGTGGTACTTTAAATTAAATACATAGATTTAAAGAGACAACCCGGAGAACTGAAACATCTAAGTAACCGGAGGAAAATAAATCAATTGAGATTCCGTTAGTAGTGGCGAGCGAAAGCGGACTAGGCCAGTAGATTTGTTAAAAAAATTTGAATAGTTTGGAAAAGCTAACCATAGAGGGTGATAGTCCCGTATGAGTAATGTTTAACAAATTTCTTGAGTAAAGCGGGACACGTGAAATCCTGCTCGAATATAGGGGGACCACCCTCTAAGCCTAAATACTCTTCAGTGACCGATAGTGAACTAGTACCGTGAGGGAAAGGTGAAAAGAACCCCTATTAGGGGAGTGAAATAG
>CACANV010000004.1 GCA_902533955.1 uncultured Pelagibacteraceae bacterium | reverse complement strand
TTGAAAAAAGGCAAGAAGAAAAAAATGCACAACATTAAAGAGTTAAGAAAAAATTTTGATAAATTTAAGAAGCTTTTAGAATCAAGAAATGTTGATATTAATCTTGATGAACTTATCAAGTTAGATCAGGAAAATAGAAAATTTATACAAAAAATAGAAAATCTTGAAATGGAAAAAAAGAAAATTTCTAAATCAAAAGACTCATCTATGTTTTCTAAATCTAAAGAAATTTCAAAAAAAATTGATGAATTAAACAAACTACAGTCTAATATAAACAATAAATTAAATGATATTCTTTCATCTTTACCAAATTTACCTTTATCAGAAGTTCCAATTGGAAAGGATGAAAATGAAAATAAAGAAATCTTAAAATCCGGACATATAAAAAAATTTACCTTTAATCCTAAATCTCATTATCAAATTGGTGAAAAATTAAACATGTTAGATTTCGATTTGGCTACAAAAACCACAGGTTCAAGATTTGTTTTTGTAAAAGATAAACTTGCAACTTTAGAAAGAGCCATTTCAAATTTTATGATTGATACTCATACTAAAAAAAATGGTTATACAGAAATATCACCTCCTTTAATGGCTACTGTTGATACAATGTTTGGAACAGGTCAATTACCAAAATTTGAAAATGATCAGTTTGAGATAAAAATCGATGAAAAAAGTGAAAGAAAATTTTTGATACCTACGGCTGAAGTTATACTAACTAACATGGTGAAAAATCAAATTATAAATTTAAATTCTTTACCCATGAGATTGGTAGCTTCAACTCCTTGCTTTAGGAAAGAAGCGGGCAGCTACGGTAAAGATACAAAGGGCATGATTAGACAACATCAGTTTTATAAAGTTGAAATGGTAAGTATTGTTGAAAATATTAAATGTGAAGAAGAACTTGAAAGAATGACAAATTGCGCAACCTCGATATTAGATGAATTAAAACTTCCTTATAGAAAAATAATCTTAAGTACTGGAGATATGGGTTTTAGCGCAGAAAAAACTTATGATATTGAAGTTTGGCTTCCTTCTGAAAATAAATATAGAGAAATTTCAAGTTGCTCATCTTGTGGAACTTTTCAAGCAAGACGTATGAGAGCTAGATATAAAAATAAAGATAATGTTACAGAATTTGTTGGAACTTTAAATGGAAGTGGTTTAGCAGTTGGCAGAACTCTAATTGCTATTTTAGAAAATTATCAAACTGAAGATGGTTCAATTATAATTCCAGATGTTTTAAAACCATATATGGGAAATATGGATAAAATTTCTATCAATTAAGAGTTGTCTTTAAATATTAGATAGTATAAATAACCATTACTCAAAGAGGTTATTATGGATGCTGGAATTGGACAATTTATACCCTTAATTTTAATTTTTGTTATTTTTTATTTCTTTTTAATAAGACCTCAACAAAAAAAAGTTAAAGATCATAAAGCTATGGTTGAGGCTCTTAAAAGAGGTGACAAAGTTGTAACTTCTGGAGGGATTGTAGGAATTGTTGAAAGAGTGATTGATAATGAAAAAGTCGAAGTTAAAATTTCAGAAAATGTTAATGTTGAAATTGTAAGATCAACTGGAATACAAGGTTTAATTACTACTCCTGATACAAAAAAATAACATTATATTAAAGTGTTATACTTTTCAAAATTAAGAATTATTTCAGTTTTTTTATTCACTGTTTTTTTATCATATTTTGCAGTGTCAAATTTTATAAAAATTGATGATGAATTTTTTTCAAAAAATATTAATCTTGGCTTAGATCTTCAAGGTGGGTCATACCTATTGCTTGAAATTGACAATGAACCTGTAATAACTCAAAAACTTCAAAGTAAAATTTTAGATTTAAAAAGATTTTTTAAGGATAAAAATTTAATTATTAAAAATTTTTCAATAAAAAATAATTCTATATTTTTTGAATCAAAAAAAGATAATTTAAACCAAGTAATAAAATTACTTGATGATGATGATAGTGAAATTAATCCTTATTTTCAGCAATATAAATCTCACCAATTTGATTTTATTGAGGAGAATAATTATTTCAAACTTACTTTATCAAGATATGGTTTGGTTTTATTAAAAAACTCTTCTTTAGACCAGGCCATTGAAATTGTAAGAAGAAGGGTTGACGAAGTTGGTACTAACGAACCAAATATTCTTAAAAGAGGTAATAATAGAATCTTGGTTGAACTGCCAGGCTTAGACGATCCTGGAAGAATTAAATCTTTATTAGGAAAAACAGCAAATCTTACTTTTCAATTTATTACACAAAATTCAGAAGAATCTTTTGGAACTGAAAAATTATTTTTTGAGGATGGATCAGAAGAAGCTATTGTTAGTAAACGTATCATTCTTAGTGGGGATAATTTAATAGATGCAAAACCCACAATGAATTCACAAACAAATGAAACAGTAGTTTCTTTCAGTTTGGATAGAGTTGGAGCAAAAAAATTTGGTAAAGCAACTAGCACAGGCGTTGGTAAAAGATTGGCTATAGTTTTAGATGGAAAAATCATTAGTGCACCATCTGTTCAAGAACCAATTATTGGTGGAAATGGACAAATTTCAGGTAATTTCACTTTTCAATCAGCTACTGATCTTGCGTTACTGCTTAGATCTGGAGCTTTGCCAGCACCATTAAATATAATTGAAGAAAGAACTGTTGGTCCTGATTTAGGTCAAGATTCTATTGATTCAGGAATGTTATCATTATTAATAGGATTTGTTTTAGTCATATTATTTATGATCTACAAGTATAAAATTTTTGGCTTAATTGCTAATTTTGCTTTAATAACTAACTTATTTTTACTTATAGGAATTCTTACCTTATTTGAAGCCACATTAACACTTCCTGGTATAGCAGGTATAATTCTTACTGTTGGAATGGCTGTTGACGCGAATGTTTTAATTTTTGAGAGAATTAAAGAAGAAATTAAAAATGAAAAAAATTATATTATAGCTTTTGACTCTGGCTACACGAAATCAAGAACAACAATTTTAGATGCAAATATAACAACCTTAATTGCAGCATTTATATTATTTTTTATGGGATCTGGTCCTATAAAAGGTTTTTCTGTCACATTAGGGGTAGGGATTTTAACAACATTATTTTCTGTTTATTTTATAGCAAGATTATTTACTGCTCTTTACGTAATTAAATATAAAGATAAGGAACATATTATATAAATGAAAACTATATCTTTTAATAAATTTTATAAAAAATTAAATATATTTTCCATAATATTAATAGTTATTTCATTATTATTACTAATGTTTAAAGGTTTAAACTTTGGAGTAGATTTTAAGGGTGGAACATTAATAGAAATTAGAACTTCTAAGAATTTTAATAATATATCACTCATAAGAGATAGCTTTAATCAAATGAATTTAGGAGATGTTTCGGTAAAAAAATTTGGAAATGAAACAGATTTTATTGTAAAATTTGAAAAACAAAATTCAAATGATCCTAAATTTATAGAAGACATCAAAAAAAAATTATCAAATACTTTAAAAGATTTTGATTTTAGAAGAGTAGAAAATGTCGGTCCAAAAGTTAGTTCAGAATTACTAAAGTCAGGTGTTATTGCAATTGCAGTATCTTTATGTGCAATGCTTTTATATATTTGGATAAGATTTGAATGGCAATTTAGTTTAGGAGCAATTTTAGCTTTATTTCATGATGTAATTATAACTCTAGGTGTATTTTCATTGTTTGCTTTGGAAATCAATTTATCAATTGTTGCAGCTGTATTAACTATTGTTGGTTATTCCATGAATGACACTGTAGTGATTTTTGATAGGGTAAGAGAAAATTTGAAAAAATATGCTGATATTAAAATTTTTGAATTAACAAATATTTCTATAAATGAAACACTTTCAAGAACTATTATAACTTCAGTAACAACCCTTCTTGCATTATTGTCTATTTATTTTTTTGGTGGAGAAATTTTAAAAGGTTTTTCATTGGCTATGATATTAGGTGTTGTGTTTGGTACTTATTCCTCAATTTATATAGCTAATCCAGTACTAGTATTTCTAAAAGTAAATCATCGTACAATAGTTAAAGAAGATAAAGATTGATTAATATAAATTCTGTGCTGCAACCATCGATAAGAGCATTGGCAACGATAGAAGAGTATTTGTTCTTGAAAATAGCATAGCTGTTTTAGCAGATTTTGCTTTTAAATCAGCGTCACAGTCTACTATACCAAGCGCTCTTTTTTGATTTGGCCAAATTACAAACCAAACATTAAATGCCATAATTAAACCCAACCACATTCCAATACCAATAGCTGTGTTTTTTCCACCACCTGACCCAATACCAAGCATTAATGCTTGATGAACATATCCATTTAAATAAGCTAAAATAAGACCAGATATTATAGTAAGCAAAGCTGCCCATCTAAACCAAAATAAAGCAGAAGGGGCGATTACTTTACCAATGGCTGGTTTCTGCTCGTCAGGTATTTTAGGCATACTCGGTATTTGCACAAAATTAAAATACCATAATAGCCCTATCCACATTATAGCAACTACAACATGAATATATCTAAATAACCAACTCCAAAATATTAAGTCAAATGCAAAACCACCATTACCAAAAAATAATATTAAAAAAAGCACTATTGAAAGTGCTATAGATACATGAACAGTTTTTGATAAAGATTGTAGAATAGAAGACATTCTTTATATTTATACTATTTTTTAAAAAAAATTAAGCGGTTTTTTTAAATTTTGTATCCAATAAAGGCTTTAAAAACTTACCAGTATAACTTTCTTTAACATTTGCTATATCTTCAGGCTTTCCTTCTGCGATAATATTTCCACCGTTAACACCGCCTTCTGGACCCATATCAACTATATAATCAGCTGTTTTTATTACATCTAAGTTGTGTTCAATAACAGCTACCGTATTACCTGTAGCAACGAAAGTATGTAAAATTTCCAATAATTTTTTTATATCATGCTGGTGTAAACCTGTTGTTGGTTCATCTAAAATATACATTGTTCTTCCCGTTGATCTTTTTGATAATTCCTTTGCTAATTTTATTCTTTGTGCCTCTCCACCTGATAACGTAGTAGCTTGTTGACCAATTTTTATATAACCAAGACCGACCTTTTTTAGCGTTAAAAGTTTAGTTTTAATATTTGAGATATTTTCAAAATACTCACATCCCTCATCAACAGTCATGTTTAATACATCTGCTATGCTTTTATCCTTAAATTTAATTTCAAGGGTTTCTCTATTGTATCTACTTCCTTTGCATTCATCACATGTTATATATACATCTGGTAAAAAATGCATTTCATATGTTATTACACCATCTCCTTCACAAGCTTCACATCTGCCACCTTTAACATTAAAAGAAAATCTTCCTGGTTTATATCCTCTACTTTTTGATTCTGGTAAATTAGTAAACCAGTCTCTTATTGGACCAAAAGCACCTGTATAAGTTGCTGGATTTGATCTAGGTGTACGTCCTATTGGTGATTGATCTATATCTATAACTTTATCTATTAATTCAATACCCTTAAATCCTCTAAAAGGTTTAGGTATTTTTCTGGATTTATTGTTATTTAATGTAAGGTTTAAAGCATTATAAAGTGTTTGAAGAATTAAAGTTGATTTTCCACTACCAGAAACTCCTGTAACACATGTAAAACTTCCAAGTGGTATTTTTAAATTTACATTTTTTAGGTTATTTCCTGAAGCTCCAGTAATTTCTAAAAATCTACCATTTTTTGGAAATCTTCTATTTTTAGGTATAGGTATAAAATTTGTGTTTGATAAATATCTACCTGTTATACTTTCTTTATTTTTTAAAATATCTTGATAACTTCCTTGAACAATAATCTCTCCACCTTTATTTCCAGCTTCAGGCCCTAGATCAATAATATGATCAGCGTTTGCCATAGTTTCTGTATCATGCTCAACAACTATTACTGTATTTCCTAAGTCTCTTAATCTTTTTAATGCATCAATCAATTTAATATTATCTTTTTGATGTAGTCCAATTGAAGGTTCATCTAAAACATATAACACACCTGTTAAACCTGAACCAATTTGTGAGGCCAATCTTATTCTTTGTGACTCGCCACCTGACAATGTTCCTGACTCTCTTGAAAGAGTTAAATATTCTAAACCAACATTTAATAAAAAATCCAATCTTTCATTGATTTCTTTCAATATATGTTGAGCTATTTTTAATTGTCTTTTATCAAGATTTACCTCAAGTAGTTTAAACCATTTTTTTGCATCAAAAATTGATTTTTCAGTAATTTCACTAATATTTAAATTATTAATTTTAACGCATAGAGCTTCTTGTTTTAAACGATATCCGTTACAACTTTCGCATTTTGAATCTGATTGGTATTGAGATATTTCTTCTCTCTTCCAGTCACTATCAGTTTCTAAATATCTTCTTTCTAAATTGTTTACAACTCCTTCAAATGCTTTTTTATGAGAATATTTTTCATAGCCATCATCATAAGTAAATTTTATTTCTTCATCATCGGATCCAAACAAAATTATATCTTTAATTTTTTTTGGCAATTTTGACCATTGAACATTAAGTGAAAATCCATAATGTTTTGAAATAGACGAAAGTGTTTGAGCATAGTACATTGATGTAGATTTAGCCCAAGGCTCAATAGCACCATCGGCTATAGTTTTTTTCTCATTCGGAACAACTAAATTTGGATCAACATTTAGTTTAATGCCTATTCCTTCACATTCTTCGCAGGCACCATAAGGACTATTAAAAGAAAACAATCTTGGTTCAATTTCTTCGATTGTAAAACCACTTTCAGGACATGCAAATTTTGTTGAAAATATTAGTTTTTCAATTTTTCTAAATTTTTTTGGAATAGTTTCATTTTCATATTCTACAAATAATAATCCATTTGCTAA
Source organism: uncultured Pelagibacteraceae bacterium (assembly GCA_902533955.1). The sequence goes on along the minus strand of CACANV010000004.1, from coordinate 14,780 downwards.
ATTTACAGCACTCTCAACACTTTCTGCCAATCTATTTCCTAATGAAGAACTAATTATAATTCGATCAACTAGTATTGATATATCATGTTTTAATTTTTTATTTAAATCTGGAACTTTATCAATATCATAAAGAATATTATCAATTTTAATTTTTCTAAAACCTCTTTTTTTATAATTCAGAATATCTTTTTTATATTCACCTTTTCTGCCTCTTACTACAGGGGCATAAATAAAAATTGTTGATTTTTTTGGTAATTCTTTAATTTTATCTACAATCTGACTTATAGATTGAGATTCAATTGGTTTACCAGTAAATGGAGAGTAAGGTATTCCAGCTCGAGCAAACAAAACTCTCATATAATCATAAATTTCAGTAACCGTAGCGACTGTTGATCTTGGATTTTTAGATGTATTTTTCTGTTCTATGGATATAGCAGGACTAAGTCCTTCTATAAGATCAACATTTGGTTTTTTCATTTTATCAAGAAATTGTCTTGCATAAGCTGATAGGCTCTCCACATATCTTCTTTGTCCTTCTGCATAAATAGTATCAAAAGCTAGAGAAGATTTTCCAGATCCAGAAAGACCTGTAATAACGATAAATTTATCTTTGGGAATTTCTAGAGAAATATTCTTTAAATTGTGCTCTTTTGCACCCTTAATAACTATCTTTTTTAGCATAATTGTTGTTGCTTTAGATTAATAAAATTAATATTCAAGTTAAAATCGTGTTATAAATATAAAAATCAAATACTAAATTATTATGGCTGGAAGTTTAAATAAAGTACTTTTAATCGGTCGATTAGGCGCAGACCCAGAAATTAAGCAAATGGTTAATGGTAAAAGTGTAGCTAGAATAAGTCTGGCTACAAGCCAAACATGGAAAGACAAAAGCACAGGTGAAAAAAAAGAAAAAACAGAATGGCACAGAATAGTCGTATTCAATGAAGGACTTGTGAACGTTGTTAAACAATATCTTAAAAAAGGTGCACAAGTATACGTTGAAGGTCAAATATCTACACGCAAATGGAAAGATGAACAGAGTGGACAAGATAAATATTCAACAGAAATAATAATACAAGGATACAATTCTTCACTAACAATGCTAGGAGGTGGTAACCAAAATTCAATTCCTTCTCAAGAAAATAAAAAAAATCTTGATGATAATAATATAGATAGTCAAAATGATTTAGACGACGATATTCCATTTTAGTTTTTATGCAAAAAAACGAAATAATTAAAAATTTAAATATTAAACCTATCTCAATGTATGATGAGATGAGTTCATCTTATTTATCTTATGCAATGAGCGTGATTATAAGCAGAGCTTTGCCAGATATTAGAGATGGCCTTAAACCGGTTCATAGAAGAATACTATATGCTATGTATAAAGGTGGCTTTGATTGGTCTAAACAGTTTAGAAAATCAGCGAGAATTGTTGGAGATGTAATTGGTAAATATCATCCACACGGAGATCAGGCTGTTTATGATGCTTTGGTTAGAATGGTTCAAGAATTTTCTATGAGTCGTCCATTAATTGAAGGTCAAGGCAATTTTGGATCAATTGATGGAGATCCACCAGCTGCAATGAGATATACAGAGACGCGTTTAGCTAGTGTATCTCAATATTTGATAGATGATATTCAAAAAGACACAGTATCTTTTAAAAGCAATTATGATGAAACAGAGAAAGAGCCGACAGTTCTTCCTGCTCAGTATCCAAACTTATTAGTTAACGGAGCTGGAGGAATAGCTGTTGGAATGGCTACTAGTATTCCACCACATAATTTAGGGGAAGTAATAGATGGCACTTTAGCTTTAATTAAAAATAAAGATTTAAAAATTAAAGATTTAATGAAGTTCATACCTGGTCCAGATTTTCCAACTGGAGGAGTAATAATTGGCAAAGATATAATAAAACAAGGCTATAAAACAGGAAGAGGATCTTTCAAAATCCGTGGTGAAATTAATGTTGAAAATTTAAAAAATGGAAAAGACAGACTTGTAATTACCTCAATACCTTATCAAATTAATAAATCAAATTTAAATGAACGAATAGCAGAATTAGTAAGAGACAAAAAAATTGAAGGAATTAGTGATATTAGAGATGAATCAAATAGAGAGGGAATTAGAGTTGCTATTGATCTTAGAAGAAATATTGAACCAGAGACAGTTAAAAGACAATTATATAAATATACATCTATAGAAAGTTCATTTGGATTTAATACTTTAGCTATTGTAGAAAACAAACCAAAAACTTGTTCATTAAAAGATTTTATAGAAAGTTTTTTAAAATTTCGAGAAGATGTAGTAATAAAAAAAACAAAATTTGATCTAAAAAAAGCAGAAGATAGAGTTCATATTTTAATTGGCTTATCAGTCAGTGTTGAAAATATTGATAAAATAATTAAAATTATAAGATCATCAAAGACCCCTGAAGATGCAAAAAACTTATTATTAAAATCCATTTGGAAAATAAAAAAATCAACAAATCTTATTAAATTAGTTGATAATAAAAATTATAAAGGAAATTATAAATTAACTGAAAATCAAGTCATATCAATTTTAGAATTAAGATTACAAAAACTTACAGCTTTGGGTATTAATGAAATTGAAACTGAAATTAAAAAATTAGCTCAATTAATAGCTCAATATAAAAAAATAATTAACTCAAAAAATGAATTATTTAAAGTAATAAGTTCAGAACTTATCAATATAAAAGAAAAATTTTCTCAACCTAGAAGAACTAAAATTATAGATGCTGTCCTAAATTATGACATTGAAGAAACAATTCAGAAAGAAACTGTTATAATTACCATTACCCTTCAAGGATACATTAAAAGAGGTGCTTTAAGTAATGTTAAACAACAAAAAAGAGGCGGAAAAGGAAAAGCTGGAATTAAAACAAGAGACGAAGACTCGGTAGTTCAAACATTATCAGTAAATACTCATACTTCAGTGTTATTTTTTTCTACCGAAGGTTTGGCTTTTAAAATTAAAGCTTGGAAAATACCTGAAGGATCTTCTTCATCAAAAGGAAAGTCATTATTTAATATATTGCCATTAAAAAATCATCAATCAATTAGTTCAATAATGCCTTTTCCAGACGAAAGTATTAATACAAAAAATATGCATATAATATTTGCGACAAATAAAGGAAAAATAAGAAAAAACAATTTAGAAGACTTTACTTCAATTAATTCGTCTGGCAAAATTGCTATGAAACTAGATAGTGATGATAAAATAGTAGGAGTTAAAATTTGTAAAGATGATCAAGATATAATTTTAAGTACTAAATTTGGTAAATGTATTAGATTTGAGTCTAAAAAGTTAAGAGTATTTAAAGGAAGGTCTTCTAAGGGTATTAGAGGACTAAATCTAGCCGATAAAGATTCTGTAGTTTCTTTATCTATAATAGATCACGATGTTGATAAAAAAAATTCAAATAAAGATAAGAATATAAAATCAGAATTAAAAGCCAAAGAAAAATATATATTATCAATTACTGAAAATGGTTATGGAAAAAGAACATCTCACTATGATTTTAGAGTTACAAACAGGGGTGGAAAGGGGATAATTGGAATTGTTAATTCAGCTAGAAATGGTAATGTTTCTTCATCATTTCCTGTTTTTGAGGGTGATCAAATTCTAATATCAACTGACAAAGGAAGAGTTATTAGAACATCTGTTAAAGAAATAAGAATAGCAGGAAGAAATACACAAGGAGTAAGAATTATTAAGTTATCAGGTGATGAAAAAGTTGTATCTGCAATAAAACTTGATGATAATTTAATTTAATGAAAAATATAGCAATATACCCAGGAACATTTGATCCCATAACTTATGGACATATAGATGTAATAAAAAAGGCTTTAAAGTTTACAAATAAAGTAGTTGTTGCTATTTCTAATGGTGATCAGAAGAATTATTTATTTTCTTTAGATGAGAGAATTGACATAGTTACAAAAGCTTTATTTTTTGATCTAAAATTTAGTAAAAATAATATAAAAATTATATCATTTAATTCTTTAACAACAGACTTATGTAAAAAATATAAATCTAATATCATATTAAGAGGATTGAGAGCAGTTTCCGACTTCGAATATGAATTTCAACTAGCCGGAATGAATAGAAAACTTTATAACAAAGTAGAAACAATTTTTCTTATGTCTGATGTTGAAAATCAAATTATATCTTCAAGATTTGTTAAAGAGATAGCTCAATACAAGGGTGATCTAAAAAAATTTACAACAAAAAGCACAATTAAATCTTTAATGAATAAATATGTATAAATTATTTAATATAGTATTATTTTTAATTTTAATTTTAAACAATAACGCATACTCAAAGGAGAATATAATGATTTTAAAACTTAAAGATGGAGATGTAAAAATTGAAATGTTTCCAGATGTAGCACCAAACCATGTAAAAAGAATAACAGAATTAGCAAATAGTGGAAAATATGACGGTGTAGTATTTCATAGAGTAATTGATGGTTTTATGGCGCAAACAGGTGATGTTGAATTTGGTAATTCTTCTAATGATAATTTTAATTTAAGACGAGCAGGAACTGGTAATTCTGATTTACCTGATCTTAAAGAAGAGTTTAATGACCTGCCACATGATAGAGGAACATTATCTATGGCAAGAACATCAGACCCAAACAGTGCAAATAGTCAATTTTTTATTTGTTTTGCAGCAGCCCCTTTTTTAGATAGACAATATACAGTTTTCGGTAAAGTTATTGAGGGTATGGAATTTGTAGATAATATTAAAAGAGGTGAACCAGCTTCTGATCCTGATAAAATAATAAGTTTTAAATCTGAATAAATCTTTAAATGAATGACATTAAAGAAGTTTAGTTTTAATGTCACAGATGAGGATAATAATTCTAGAGTTGGAGTAATAAAAACATCTAGAGGAAATATTAAAACTCCTGCATTTATGCCTGTTGGAACTCAAGCAACGGTTAAAGGTGTGTTTATTGATGATATAATTAAAACAGGAAGTGAGATTATTTTATCTAACACATATCATTTAATGATAAGACCTGGGATAGAAAGAATTGAAAAAGTAGGTGGCTTACATAAATTTATGAATTGTAAGTTACCTATTTTAACTGATTCTGGTGGATATCAGGTAATGTCATTATCTAAATTCAATAAAATTGATAAAGAAAAGGGTGCAATATTCCAATCTCATATTGATGGCAAAACTTTTATTTTAAGTCCTGAGGAAAGTATCAGAATCCAAAAAGGATTGAATTCAGATATTTTAATGGTTATGGATGAATGCCCAAAAAAAACTAATGATTATAATAAAATTAAAAAATCGATGGAGCTTTCAACTTATTGGGCACAGAGATCAAAAGAATCTTTTGGGCAAGAACCAAAAAAAGCAATTTTTGGTATAGTTCAAGGAGGAATATTTAAAGACTTAAGAATAAAATCTTTAGAAAGTTTATTGAAAATTAATTTTGATGGTTATGCAATAGGTGGATTGGCAGTAGGTGATACCCAATCAGAAATGTTTAGTGTTCTTGATGTTTTAAAAAATGATTTACCAAGAGATAAACCCAGATATCTTATGGGTGTAGGCACTCCTGCTGATATTTTAGGTGCAGTTAAAAGAGGAATAGACATGTTTGATTGTGTATTGCCAACAAGATCAGGAAGAACAGGGCTTGCTTTTACTTGGAATGGAAGGATTCAAATAAGAAATTCAAAATATCGTTATGACAACTCTCCTTTAGATGTAAATGTTTCAAATTTCAATTTAAATAAATATTCAAAAAATTATTTAAATCATTTATTTAATACGAATGAAATGTTAGGTGCTATTATTTTAACGTTAAATAATATAAATTTTTATCAGGAGTTAATGACTGAAATAAGAAAAAATATTAAAAATGGAACTTTTGAACAATTTCATAATAAGTATATTAATTTATTATAAATTTTTAAAGTTGATAATTTAAGAAAAATGAATATAAGAAACGGCGTTGGGCCCTTAGCTCAGTTGGTAGAGCAATTCCCTTTTAAGGAATGGGTCGTTGGTTCGAGTCCAACAGGGCTCACCAATTCTAATGTTTAAAAAAAAATACCTTTTAAATGAACTTAAAAAATTTCTAAATATCTATAAGAAAAAACCTATTTCAAATAATTTTAGTGGAATGAAAGTTGAGCATTGTTTTGCTCTCTATTTATTTTTAAAAAAAATTAAACCCAAGTATGTTATTGAATCAGGTGTGTGGAAAGGTCAAACAACTTGGTTAATAAAAAAAACACTTAAAAATGTAAAATTGTTCTCAATAGATATTGATTTATCGCAAAAAGAGGTAAGTTATAAAGATGTTAAATATCTAAACAAAGATATTACAAAATATAACTGGAATAAAATTGATAAAAATAAAACTTTAATAATTTTTGATGATCATGTTTGTTTTTCTAAGAGAATTAAATTTTTAATAGATAATAATTTTAAACATTTAATATTTGATGACAATTTACCAAATAATTTTATTTCTTATTATACACCAAAAATGATTTATGAAAAACAAATACTAATAAAAAAAAAATATATAAAATATACTAACCTTAAAAGATTAATTGTTTTTTTATTTGATTATTACTTTTTTAATAAATTTAATAAAGGTTTTGTGGTTACTTTTTTTAAAAAATATATTGAAATTATTTATCCAAAAAATAAAAATATAGAAATTTTATCTGATTTTAAATTATTAAGAAAAAAAATAAAAAAATATTATGAATTCCCGCCTATTATAAGTTTTAATATAAATAAAAGATTTAATAAAATATCTGAAGAATTTAATATTAATGTAAATAAATTAAATTATATTGTTAAAAAACCCATAACTAGTCAAAAAAAATTTAAATTTGAAGACGATATTTTAAAAGAAATGTCTCAACAATATGGAAATATTTGTTATTTAAATTTAAAATAAAATCTAAACTATAGGTGGGTATTCTAAAATAATATTATTTATCCATTCAGTAATTTTATTTATTCTATTATCTGTAGATGGATGTGTGCTCATAAATTCAGCTGGTTCTTTACCTTTTTTAGATGCTTTCATTCTTTCCCAAAGATTTATAGTTTCACGAATGTCATATCCAGATAGTGAAGAAAAAATTAAACCTAAATAATCAGCTTCACTTTCTTGTTTTCTATTGAAAGGATTAAGAATTCCAATTTGCGATAATAGACCTACAGCATTCATTCCAGTTGTTCTATTTATTTGTGAAAGTTTGCCACCAGTAGCAATATCAATAATTTGCGTACCAGTATTTAACAAAACTCCTCTACTAGCTCTTTCAACTGAATGTTTAGCAACGGCGTGTGCAACTTCATGACCCATAACGGCAGCCAAACCATCATCATTTTTAGTAATTTCCAACATTCCAGTATAAACAGCTATTTTGCCACCAGGCATACACCAAGCATTTTTAACTTTTTTATTTTCTATTAAAATATATTCCCAATCAAAATCTGATGTAGGATCAGGAATATTTTTTTTTTTAAAATACTCAGATATAGAATATTCAATTTTTGATCCAATATTTATAATTTTATTTAAAGTTTTTTTATCTTCACTCAATTTTTCTTTTTGTTTAACTTTCTCATATATTTGGGCGGCTTTAGAATTTAAATGTGATTCTGGTAGTAATTTTAATTGCTTCCTATTTGTAATAGGCACAGTTGTACATGAATTTAAGCCTAAAGATACACAGCCACATCCTAATAAATATATGAAATTTCTTCTATTCACTTTTTATTATAAGTATAATACATCTTAATTATAATCAACGTTTAGAAATGAGCTCTTTTAAAAGAAAAAGAATATCGGTGCTTGCTAGGTTAAGAAACTATTTTATTACAGGTATAGTAGTTTTGGTTCCTATAGGAATAACTTTATATTTGACAAAATTTTTTATATCTGTTTCATCAAGGTTAATTCCACAAGGTATAAATCCTAATAGCTATTTACCTTTTGCAATACCAGGTCTTGAAATATTATTGTCTGTTATTTTTATAACTTTAATTGGTGGTTTATCTTTATCATTTATTGGAAAGAAATTTCTCCAAATTTTTAATGATATTTTAAAAAAAATACCAATTCTAAGAACAATATATTCTGCAATAGGACAAATGACTAAAACATTGGCCCCGAAATCAGGTAGTTCAAAAAAAAGTGTTGTCCTAGTCGAATATCCTAGAAAAGGATCATGGGCTGTAGGATTCGCAACAAAAGAAAATAAAGGAGAAATATCTAAAAAAACAAATACTGATTTAATAAATGTATTTGTACCCACAACACCAAATCCAACAAGCGGTTTTTTACTTATGTTTCCTAAAAGTGAGATAATATATTTAGATATGACTTTTGAAGAAGCTTCAAAATTTATCGTATCCGCTGGTACTTCAGAACAAATGATTAACTAATATCATTTATAACTGAAACTTTATCATATAGTTTTATCAATTTATTATACTTTACAAAATTAAAATTATTTTTTTCAATTTTATTAATATGAAATTCGGCAAGCGCAAATAAATCTTTATGTTGAATTGGATCTGCTAAATTATACTTTTTTATACCACTTTGTTTGAATCCTAGTATATCACCATAACCTCTTATTTTTAAGTCTTCCTCGGCAATTTTAAAACCATCATTATTATTTTTTAGAATTGTTATTCTTTTTCGAGCATTTTCACTTAAGTTAGATTTAAACATAAGAATACATGTCGCTTCTTTGTTTCCTCTTCCAACTCTTCCTCTTAATTGATGTAGTTGAGATAAACCATATTTGTTAGCATTTTCTATTACTATTACATTTGCATTTGGAAAATCAATGCCAACTTCAATGACAGTAGTTGATACTAAAATATCAATTTCTCTATCGTTAAATTTTCTTAAAACTAAATCTTTTTGATTTTTATCCATAGAACCATGAATAATATCTACTCTATTATTAAAAATTTTATTTAATAATTTATATTTCTGTATAGCTGACTCATGGTCAATTTTTTTTGATTCATTAATTAATGGACAAACCCAAAATATTTGATTTTTGTCCATAATTTCTTTTTTAATATACTTAATTACATCATCAATTTTTTTTTCATTTTTACTATACGTTTTAATTGATTTTCGATTTTTTGGTTTTGTTTTTATTAATGAAATATCCATATCACCATATACTGTCATCATCATTGTTCTTGGTATAGGCGTTGCTGACATAACTAATACGTCACAATTATTTCCTCCTTTATCAGATAGTTTCTTTCTTTGGTTAACACCGAATTTATGCTGTTCATCAATTATTATAAGACCTAAATTAAAATAGGATAATTTACTTTGAAATAAAGAATGAGTTCCAATTATTATATTAATTTTATTGTTAGATAATTCTGTTAAAATTTTTTTTCTTTTTGTATATTCAGTTTTGCTAGTTAGAAGTTCGGCTTTACAATACTTTTTAAAATTTTCTAAAATAAATTTATAATGTTGTGTTGCTAATATTTCAGTAGGTGCCATAATTGATACTTGATAACCCGATTTAATAGCATTTAAAGCTGCAATAATTGAAACAATGGTTTTTCCAGATCCAACATCGCCCTGTAATAATCTAAACATTTTCTGTTTTGATTTCATATCTTTATTTATATCTTCCAGTGCGACTACCTGATCCTTGGTAAGTTTAAATTTAAAATTTTCTAAAATTCTATCTTGATAATTTGGATTAAAGACTTTATTTTTTTTCTTAATTTTTTTTATTTTGCTTCTAATTTTTGAAGATAATAGAAAATTTGCAAATATTTCGTCAAAAACCAATCTTTTGAAATATTTTGTATTTCTTATTATACCAATATCCTCATTATGTAATTTGAGTATGGATTCTTTCCAAGATGCATGATTAAAAATTTTAGATACTTCTTTTGGAAACCATTCTTCCAAATCTGGTAATTTTTTAAATACATTATTTATTATTTGATTAAATTTTTTTAAACCCAATCCTTCAGTTAAACTATATTTGTTATTTTCTAAAATTATATTTGAAATATCAGATTTTGATTGTGATGGATTTACAAATTGAAATTTATTTCTAAAATATGTTGCTTTACCATTAATTAAAACTTCCTTATTTAACGGTAATATTTTTCTTATATATCCCTCGTAACTATTAAAAAAAATACATTCAATTTTATTATTATTTTTTTGACATATAACTTTATTTGGTAAATTTTTAATTCTTGGAAAATTATATTTAATAGGAATTACTTTAATATTATAAATTTTACCTATCTGAAGATCTTCAATTTCAGTATCATCAGCAGTTTCAATTTTTGAGATTGGTAAATGCCAAAGTAAATCAAAAATTGTAAATATTTTTTTTTTGTTTAATAAACTGAAAGTTTTTTTACCAACTCCACTAATTGTATCTATTGATGCTAATAAATATTCAAAATTACTCATTAATATATATATATATATGTTTATAAAAAATGAATTCAAATAAACAAAATTTAATTAACAAAATCATTTATAGATCACAATATAGAGGAACTAAAGAAATGGATATTTTTGTAGGTAATTTTGTTAAATCTATTGTTCACAATTTACCTATCGAAGATCTTAAAGATCTAGATTTACTTGTTAATATGAATGATGAAGATATTAAAAAGATTTTAGGTGGTAAAAAAAAATTTAATAATAATAAGATTTTAAAATTTTTAAAAGAATTTTAGTTATTATTTGTGGCGGAGAGACTGGGATTCGAACCCAGGAAAGAGTTGCCCCTTTGCCGGTTTTCAAGACCGGTGCTTTCAACCGCTCAGCCATCTCTCCGTGTGCTAGGTTTTATTATTAATAATATATATTTCAACAATAAAATAGATTAAATGTTCATTCATAAAATATAAATATGAATCTCTTTGAATAAAATGAATAAAAAAGATTTTAATAAAGGAATATTATTAACAGCCCTTGGTTCTTTTTGGTGGGGAGTAATAGGTGTTATTTATTTTAAATATATTTCGTTTGCTGGACATATTGAAGTAGTTATACATAGAAGCATATGGACAACAGTGGTCTTAATAATAACAACTATAGTATTTTCAAAATGGAAAATTTTTATCAAACTTGTCTATGATAAAAAAAAAATGTTAGTGTTATTTTTTTCTGGTTTACTTATATTTACTAATTGGTCTGTTTGGATTTATGCAGTTGTTAAAGATAGAGTTATTGATGCAAGTTTTGGATACTTTATAATGCCTATAATAAGTATTTTTTTAGGGTATATTTTTTTTAAAGAAAAAATAAATTCAAAAACAATAATTTCAATTGTTTTAGTTCTTTGTTCTATATTTTATTTACTTATAACTGATTTTAAATCCATGCCATGGCCAGGTATTATAGTTGCTTTTAGTTGGTCTTTTTATAATTTATTGAGAAAAAAAATTAATGTTGATACAGACATAGGTTTATTGATTGAAAGTCTTTTTATATTCCCTGCAGTTATTATTTTTTTTTATTTTATAGTTCAAAATAATTTAAATGATTTTGATATATCTAATCCATCTTTAATGTTTGTACTTATGTTGGCTGGTCCAATGACAGTAATACCTCTTTTTTTATATGTAAAAGGTGTAGAGTTATCAGGTCTTGGGCCTGCAGGTATGATTTTTTACATAACTCCAACATTTCAATTTTTATTAGGTTATTTCCTATATAATGAACAATTTAATGTTGAAAAGTTAGTAAGTTTCATTTTAATCTGGATTGCTGTATTTATATATTTACGTAATTTGTATGAAAATATTTAAATTTTTTTTTATTATCAATTTATTTTTATCAAATCTATTTGCGTATGGTTATGAATCTGAATTTGAAAAATGGAAAAAAAATTTTAAAATTTATGCCCAAAAACAGGGTATTAGTGAAAAAATTTTAAATGAAACTATTGAAAATTCTATTTTTTTACCTGACGTAATTAAATATGATAGATATCAACCAGAATTTTACGAAGATACAAAAACATATATTTCAAAAAGAACTTCTAATTTAAAAGTCAAAAAGGGGATTAAATTATATAATAAGAATTATAGTTTAATTGATGAGGTATCAAAACTTTATGAGGTTGATAAAAATTTATTACTCTCACTCATGGGTATAGAAACTAATTTTGGAACTTATCTTGGTAAAATGGATATAGTTTCATCATTAGCAACTTTAAGTTTTGATAAGAGAAGAAGTGAATTTTTTACATCTGAGTTAATAACACTTTTAAAGTTATTAGATTCAAAAGTTGTTGATAAAAAAACTTTATATGGATCATGGGCAGGAGCTTATGGTAATTTTCAATTTATGCCATCAACTATAAAATTATATGCTGTGGACTTTAATCAAGATGAAAAAATTGATTTGAAAAATGTTGAAGATTCATTTGCATCTGCTGCAAATTACTTAAATAATATAGGATGGAATAATAAAGAACCATGTTTTTACAAAATAAATCTAAATGAAAATGTACCTTTAAATTATTTAAATACATCTGCAAAAAAAATAAAAAATAAAAAAAAAATTATGTATTTAAAGAAATATATTAAAAATTCTAATTTTCTTAATAAGTTTGATGATTTTAACGGCGCTCTAGTAACCCCTGATGTCGATATAATTCCTGATACGAATAAATTTGATCCTGCATATATAGTTTTTGATAATTATGAATTAATACTAAAATGGAACAGATCTTTAAGATTTGCTTTAGCTGTGTGTACATTGAAGGAAAAATTTAATAATGATTTATAAAATTTCAATTTATTTATTACTTTTTTTTTTATTTTCTTGTGCAAATCAAAATTTAAATCAATCTAATAATAAAATATTTGAAACATATTCTAATAAAGGTTTTGCTCTAATTTATAACAAAAATCTTTTAAAAAAAAAAATTATTAATAAAAAAATAGATCAAAGATCACTAATTATTTTTAACAATAATCTAAATAATGATACAGCTGTAAAAATAACTAACCTTTTAAACAATAAAAATCTTATAGCAAAAGTTTCAAATAAATCTAAATATCCAACATTTTATAATGCTGTAATTTCGGAAAGAATTGCTAATGATTTAGAAATTGATATTTTGGAACCTTATATACAAATACAAACTATTGATTTGAGAAATAGTTTTATTGCATCTAAAGCTAAGACTTTTGATGAAGAAAAAAAGGTTGCCAATAAAGCTCCTGTAAAAAGTATTAAAATACAAAATATTGGATCATCCAATATCACTAATAATAAAAGTAAATTGTTAAAGAATAAAACTTTCAAATATATAATAAAGTTTGCAGATTTTTATTTTAATGAGTCGGCTTTATTGTTAAAAAAAAGACTTATTGAAGAATTTAATATTAATGATGTTTCTATTAAAAAAATGTCAAAGAATAGATTTAGAGTTTTTAAAGGTCCTTTTAATAACTTAGAGTCTATAAAAAAAGAATTTAATGATATAAATAAATTAAATTTTGAAAATATAGAAATTATAAAATTATGATCAAATTAAAAAGCATAATATTTGTTTTTATTTTAACAATTTTAAATAATCACTATTCATTTTCACAAATAAATATAAAAGCTAAAACTGTAATTTTACAAGATTACTTGTCAGGAGATATATTGTATGAAAAAGATGCTGATATATCAATTAATCCTGCTTCAATGACAAAAATTATGACTTCTATCATAGCTTTCGATTTGCTTAAAAAAGGTGAAATATCCTTAGATGAAAAAGTTTTTATTAGTGAAAAAGCTTGGAGATTGTCTACATCGGGATATTCATCTATGTTTGTAATGGTGGGTGACGAAGTAACAATAGAAAATTTATTGTTAGGAATAATCGTTGCCTCTGGTAATGATGCCTGTATTGCTTTAGCAGAAGGTATAGCTGGTACCGAGGAAGAATTTGCTATTTTAATGACTGAAAAGGCACGTGAAATTGGTATGTATAATTCAAATTTTTCTAATTCATCTGGAATAAATGATCCGGATAATTATTCAACGGTAAGAGATGTTCTAACTATGTCTAATTATTTAATTAAAAATTATCCAAATTATTATGAATATTTTAAAATAAAAGAATTTACATGGGATAGAACAGGAGGCGATCCTATAACTCAAGGTAATAGGAATCCACTTTTATATAAAAAAATTGGTGTAGATGGCATTAAAACTGGTTACTTGGGTGCAGAAAAATATTCACTTGCTTCATCAATTAAAAGAAATAATAGAAGACTTATCGCCGTTGGCAGTGGTTTTTTAACTAAAAAATCAAGATCAAAACAATCAGCAAAATTATTAACATGGGGGCTAACAAATTTTGATACAATTAAAATCTCGACTAAGGATGAAACTTTTGCTGAACTTGATGTATGGCAGGGGAAAAAGAAAAAAATTAATGTTTATACAAAAAATAATATTTTCAAAACAATACCAAAAGCAAGAAAAAAATATTTAAAAGTTCTTGTTGAATATCAAGGACCTATTAAGGCTCCAATTGAAAAAGATGAAGTTGTTGGTAAAATTATAGTTTCATATAAAGATGAAATTATTGGAAATTATAATTTACATGCTTCTGAAGATATTAAAAAACAAAATATTTTATCAAGAATTTTAACTTCAATTAATTTCTTACTGTGGGGTGATGTTTAAATATCCTACAATTATTTTTGAAGGCATAGAAACCTCAGGAAAATCAACA
>CACANV010000003.1 GCA_902533955.1 uncultured Pelagibacteraceae bacterium | reverse complement strand
AATCTTTTATAGTAGAACCACCTTTTTTAATGGCGTTTTTTAAAACTAAATTTGAATAAAACATTATTTTTTTACAATCATTTAAACTTAGCTGTTTTGCTTTTTTTTGTGGATTAATTTTACTAAGAAATAAAATTTCTGAGGCATAGATATTTCCAATTCCTGAAACAAATTTTTGATCTAATAAAAAATTTTTTATATTTTTTTCTTTATTTCTTAAATATCTATAAATATAATTTAAATTAAAAAAAATTGAAAATGGCTCTGGTCCAAAATGACTAAATTTATTTTTAATATCTTTTTTATTTCTAAAAATTAAAAAATATCCAAATCTTCTTGGATCATTATAAATTAATTTTAAATTATCAAATTTTATTTCAACATGATTATGTTTTTTTGGTAGTACTCGAGAATGATAAAAACTTGTATTAGAAATAAAATTTCTTTTTTTATTATTTTTGCTTAATAAATGTATAGTGCCTGACATGCCTAAATGAATTATAAAACCTTTATTATCTTCAAAAAAAAATATCAAATATTTTGAAATTCTCTCAATTTTTATAATTTTTTTATTATTTATGTGTCTTTCAAAATTAAGTGGAATTTTAAATCTTAAATTTCTATTTTTTATAATGACTTTTTTAATGACTTTTCCTTTAATTTTTTTATTTAAAGACTGTTTAACAATTTCTACTTCTGGCAATTCTGGCATTAAATACTATATTAACCTTAAATAATTATTTTTATGCAACAATATCTTCAAAATAAAGAAGGGCTAGTAGAAAATGTATTCGATAAGGTCTATGACAAATATGACCTAATGAATGATTTTATGTCTTTTGGTATTCATAGAATATGGAAAAAAAATCTTTTAACTTGGATGAATCCTTCTTCCAATAAAATACTAATAGATGTTGCTTGCGGAACTGCAGATATTGGAAAACTATTTTTAGATTTTACTAATAAAAATAGCAAAATATTTTGTATGGATCCTAACAAAAATATGATCAAAAAAGGTAAAGAAAAACTTAAAAAATATAAAAATATAGATTGGTTAGTTGGTTCTGCTGAAAAAATAGACTTAAAAGATAATACTTTTGATTATTATACAATTAGTTTTGGTCTAAGAAATACAAAAAATCTTAATAGAGCCTTAGCTGAAGCATATAGAGTTCTAAAACCTGGAGGAAGATATTTATGTCTTGAATTTTCAAAAGTACAAAATTTAAATTTAAAAATAGCTTATAATTACTTCTCTAAAATTATTCCTCACATTGGTAAAGCTATAGTTGGAGAAAAAGAACCTTATGAATATTTGACTAAATCTATCAATGAGTTCGTCAATCAAGAAGAATTGATAGATTTGATGATAAAAAATAAATTTGAAAAATGTAGCTATAGAAATTTATCAGGAGGTATAGCTGCAATTCATTCAGGTTGGAAAATTTAATGATAAAAAAAATATTTAATTTGTTCAAAATAGGAAGAAAATTAGCTAAATCAGATATTTTAGTGATTTCTAAAAAATTTAAAAAACCTCCTTTAATTGTTAAAATAATTTTTAGTATTCTTTCATTTTCATTCAGTAAAAAAATAAATGTTAACCAAATTAATAATGTAGAAAAAAATCTTTCTAATACTTTACAATCTATGGGAACAACTTTTATTAAACTTGGACAATTTTTGGCTACCAGACCTGATATTATTGGAGAAGAATTGTCAAAACAATTAGAAAATTTACAGGACAAACTACCTCCATTTTCTTTATTTGAAGCAAAAAAAATCCTTAAAAAAGAATTAGGACAAGATACTTTCAATACAATAATTAATTTAAGTGAACCAATTGCAGCAGCATCTATTGCACAAGTTCATAAAGCTCAAATTAATGATAATGGAATTATAAAAGATGTTGCAATAAAAATACTAAGACCAAATATAAAAAAAATTTTTAATGAAGAAATTGATGCATTGATGCTTTTTGCTTTTTTTGTTGAATCTTTTTTAAAAAAAACAAAAAGATTAAAATTAATTGAAGTTGTTTTTCTTTTAAAAGAAATAACGAATCTCGAAATGGATTTAAGATTTGAAGCTGCAGCAGCAAATGAATATGCTGAAAATACAAAAAATGACGCGGGTTTTAAAATCCCAAAGATTTATTGGAATTTTACAAGTGAAAATGTAATGACGCTTGATTGGGTTGATGGCATATCTATTCGAGAAACGGAAGAATTAAATAAAAGAAAAATTGATACTAGAAAAATAGCTTCAAATATAATCCAACATTTTTTAAGACACGCTATAAGAGATGGTTTTTTTCATGCTGACATGCACCAAGGCAATATTTTTATAGGTGATAATGGAGAAATTATTCCTATAGATTTTGGAATTATGGGTAGATTAGACAAGTTAAGCCAAAGATTTTTGGCTGAAATTTTATTTGGATTTATTGAAAGAGATTATAAAAAAGTTGCTGAAGTTCATTTGTCAGCGGGATTAGTACCAAAAAATGTACCCGTTAATGATTTGGCTCAAGCTTTAAGATCTATAGGTGAACCAATTTTTGGACAATCTGCAAAAGATATTTCTGGTGGAAAACTATTAAAACAACTTTTTGATGTTACAGAAAAATTCAATATGCAAACGCAACCTCAGTTACTTATGTTACAAAAAACGATGGTTGTGGTTGAAGGAGTTGCAAGGAAATTAAATCCTGAAACAAATATTTGGGAAACTTCAAAACCTGTATTAGAAAAATGGTTAAAAGAAACTAAAGATCCAATTAATTCATTTAATGAAACTTTAAAAGAATCTGCAGAAGTTATAAAAAGACTACCAAATTTGCCAGAGGTAATGGATAAAGCTAATCAAGCTCTTTCTTTTTTAGCAAGCGGTCAAATTCCACAAAACTCTAGTTCATATAACGAATTAAATGTTAAAAAATCTGAAATGATAACTTTTAGAAATCAATCTATTATTGGCATATTATTGCTTGTAATTTTTGGACTATTGGTATTTTAATTCTCACGATGAATAATTTATTTAATAAAAAAGTTCTATTAATTATATGTGGAGGTATCTCTGCTTATAAAAGTTTAGAAATTATTAGAGCATTAAAAAAAAAAGAAGCACAAATAAAGACAATATTAACTAAAAATGCAAAAAATTTTGTTACTCCGTTATCAATAACATCTCTATCTCAAGAAAAAGTTTATGATGATATTTTTAATGTAGAAAATGAATCTGAGATGGATCATATCTCTTTATCAAGATGGGCTGATTTAATTTTAGTTGCTCCAGCAACTGCAAATACTATTTCAAAATTAAGCTCAGGATCATCAGATGATCTTGCTTCGACAGTTATATTAGCTTCTGATAAAGATATATATTTAGCTCCAGCAATGAATGTAAGAATGTGGGAACATCCATCTACTAAAAATAATTTGTTAAAGTTAAAAAATTACGGTTATAAAATTATTGGACCTGAAATAGGAGATATGGCATGTGGAGAATTTGGCAAAGGAAAAATGACTGAACCAACTGAAATAATTAAAGAAATAGAATTTTATTTTAATAATAAAACTAAAAATAATAAGTTTAAAGCTTTGATAACTGCTGGATCTACTAAAGAATATATTGATCCAATAAGATTTATAACAAATAGGTCTAGTGGAAAACAGGGATATGCAATAGCAAAAGCATTTAGGGACAATGGTTTTGAGACAACACTTATATCTGGTGAAGCTAAATTGGATCCTGTGAATGGAATAAATTTTATTAAAGTGAATACAGCTAAAGAAATGTTTACAGAAACTCTCAATAACTTACCAACTGATGTCGCAGTATTCACTGCTGCTGTGGCTGACTATAAAGTTAAAAATTATAAAAAAGAAAAAATAAAAAAAAAAAATAATTTAAATTTAATTTTGGAGAAAAATATTGATATACTATCACATGTTTCAAATCATAACTCATTAAGACCTAAATTAATTATTGGATTTGGAGCTGAAACTAGTAATTTACATAAAAATTCATTAAAAAAGCTAGAAGAAAAAAATTGTGATTGGCTAGTAGCAAATGATGTATCTGATAAAAAAATAGGATTTGACTCGGACGATAATAAAGTTTCAATATTTTACAAAGATAAAAAAAATGAAAATTTAAGTAAGATGAGTAAATTTTTAATAGCATCAGAGCTGGTAAAAAGAGTAATAGCAAAGTTAAACTAGCTAAATGGTTAGAGTGCTATTTAAAAGATTAAATCCAAAAGTTAAACTGCCTAAATATAAAACTAATGGTTCTTCTGGAATGGACTTAATGGCATTTATTGAAAAATCTATAAAAATTAAACCACAGGAATCAGTATTAATTCCAACTGGTATTTCAATTGCTATACCTGAAGATACAGAGATTCAGATACGCCCAAGATCAGGACTTGCAGCAAAGTCCAGCATTAGTGTTTTAAATACTCCAGGCACAATCGATAGCGATTATAGAGGAGAAATTAAAATTATTTTATTTAACCATGGAAAAGAAGAATTTACAGTAAATAACGATGATCGAATTGCTCAAATGGTATTAATGCCAATTTTAAAAGGTGAGTTTGAAGAAACTAATGATTTGCCAGAAACTGTAAGAGGAAAAGGAGGTTTTGGATCTACTGGTAAATGAACAGAACTCTTAAAAAAGAATTGATATTAAGATATTCAAGACAAATTATTTTAAAAAATGTTGGTATATTAGGACAAAAGAAAATACATAATGCTAGAGTATTAATTGTTGGTGTTGGTGGGCTTGGATGCCCAGCGGCAGATTTATTAGCAAGATCAGGTGTAGGAATTATTGGAGTTATTGATTATGACAAAGTTTGTCTATCTAATATCCATAGACAAACTTTATATACAGCTAAAGATGTAGGAAAATATAAAGTTGAAGTAATTAAAAAAAAATTAAATTTAATAAATAAACATGTCAAAGTTAATACTTATAAACAAAGAGCAAATGAAAAAAGTTTGGTTAAAATAATAAATAAATACGACATAATTGTAGATGGAAGTGATAATTTTAAAACTAAATTTTTATTAAATAAGTATTCAATAAAATTTAAAAAAAAATTAATCGTTGGAGCAATCAGCAAATTTGATGGTCATGTTTTCTCATTTGATTTTAATTTAAAAAAAAGCTGTTGTTTAAAATGTTTTTATCAATCAGAACCTTCGGATGAAATATTGAATTGTGAAACTGAAGGAATATTAGGATCTACCGCTAATATTATTGGAGGCATACAAGCAAATGAAACATTAAAAATAATTTTGAATATTGGTAGAAATTTAAAATCAAATATTTTAATTTTAGATCTTTTGAATCTTGAATTTAGAAAAATTTTATTTAAGAAAAAGAAAAATTGTATATGCAAAAAAGTTTGATTTATTTTTTTTGTTTTTTTCTTTTTTTTAATAATTCCTACTCAATTGATAAAAAAAAATTTTTAATGCTTAAAAATAACAAAGTTAATGTTAGATATGGTCCAAGTTTTGATCATCCAATAAAATTTATTTACAAAAAAATTTATTTACCACTAAAGATAATTGATGAAAAAGAAAATTTTAGAAAAATAATTGACCATAAAAAAAATAGCGGCTGGATACATATTTCTCAACTAAAAAAATCTAAGTCGTTAATTACTACCTCTCCTAAAATTTTATTTAAAAAATCTACTAAATATTCAAAACCAATAGCAAAATTAGATAAAGGAAGGCTTATTATGGTAAAAAAATGTGAAAAAAATTGGTGTAATATTAAAACAGAAAACTTTACAGGCTGGATAGTAAAAAATAATGTTTGGGGAAATATTAACTAAAATCTAAACATAAAGCTTTTAGATTTTTATCTGATAACTTTGCAATATGAGAATACTCTTTGTGATCAATTCCAATTTCAACACTAATATGATTCTTAAATTTAGAAATTTGTTCATCATTAAATTCAAAGTGTATAAATTGGACAGAAGAGACTTTTCCATCATCTGATGTTCTGTCTACATCCATCTCGGGTTTTCCATAAACAAAATCTTTATCAATTTTTATAAAAATTTTTTTTTCAACTCCTCCTAACTTTTTAAGAAAAGTTTTTCTTTTCAAAGGATTATCAATTTCAAACATTAATGTTGCTACTAATTCTTTGCCTTTTGGTATCAAAGGATTATATGCTGATAACTCATCAATTATTTGTTCATTTCCACCTTTTTCGATATGAAGCATTTCATGAACTTGTGCTAACATAGTTTCATAACATTCAAAATAAAATGTTGCATATGGACCAAGTGCAATTCTTCTTTCTTTTTTAAATTCAACAAGGTCCTTCCTCATTTGTCGTCTATTTTTT
Source organism: uncultured Pelagibacteraceae bacterium (assembly GCA_902533955.1). The sequence continues at coordinate 15,811 of CACANV010000003.1, read as the reverse complement.
GAGTAAACATCCATAGGAAGTAGATCTTCTTTATTAATCATTCTTTGTTCTTTAGACATTTTATAACCTATAACTTTTTGCAATTAGTTCGATTGGATGTAAAGCTTCTTCATTAATTATATTAGTTTCATTAGCTAATTGTTTAATATGTTTTCCAGCCAATGGACAATCAGAAGCCATATATTTATTATTTTTTCTTTTAACAGTGCTTGCGGTAGTTTTGCCCACTTTATTTGCAATATCATGAGTAGATTTCATCAATCCAAATGTTCCCCCATGTCCCGCACATCTCTCAACTATATCAATTTTGATATTTGGTATAAATTTTATCATATCTCTTGCTTTATTTCCCATATTTTGCGCTCTTGCGTGGCATGCGTGGTGAACAGTTACTCCTCCATCAATTTCTTTTAGTCCTTCTTTTAGCCCTTCTTCATTTCCTATTTCAACAATATACTCATCAATATCATAAGTATTTTTAGATAATTTTTTTATTTCTTCATCCTTAGGTAGCAATAAAGGCCATTCGAACTTAAGCATTAACCCGCAGCTAGCTGTTAAAGTTATTATTTTATAACCTTTATCAACAAATTTAAGCAATTCTTTGGATACGGTTTTTGCCTGTTTTACAACCTGTTCAAGATCTGCCTGTTCTAAGTAAGGCATTCCACAACAACCAGCATAAGAATGTTCTACTTCAACATCATTGTGATTTAATACCTTGAGAGCTGCTTCGCCAGTACTTTTTTTATTAAAATTTACAAAGCAAGTAGAATAAATAACTACTTTCCTTTTACAGTCCTTAGGAATAATTTTTTTTTTAAAATTTTTAAAATAATTAGAAAATGTTTCTTTATTATACTTTGGAAGAATAACTCTTTTATCTATTCCAGTAAAAAATTCTAAAATTTTTCTAAAAAATTTATTATTTATATTTGTAATCCAATTAATTATTTTGCTAAAAAAAATTCCTATATTTGAATTTCTATCGATTTTAACTAATTGTTTTACTGTATTTGATATTTCACCATTCTTTCTTTGGAACATTCTATATCTCAACATTAAATGAGGAAAATCTAAGTCAAATTGGTGTGGGGGAACGTATGGACATTTAGTCATGAAACACATGTCACACAAAGTACATGCATCCACTATTGGTTTAAATTTTTTACTAGAAATTGAGGAAACTTCACCTTCTTCTGTTTCGTCTATATAATCAAATAATTTTGGAAAACTGTCACATAAGTTAAAACATCTTCTACAACCATGACAAATATCAAAAACTCTTCTCATTTCTTGATCTAGTTTTTCAAAGTTTAAAAAATCGGGATCATTAAATTTTATTGGATGCCTTGTCGGAGCTTGAGTACTACCTTCTTTTTTCATTTATTTACAGAATTTTATTTATTAGTGTTCTTGTGGGTGATAATTCACCCACAAAATAATTTTTAAACAATAGTTTCGAGTGTTTTTTGAAATTTACCAGCGTGTGATTTTTCTGCTTTTGCTAAAGTTTCAAACCAATCAGCAATTTCATCAAAACCTTCTTCTCTTGCTGTTTTAGCCATTCCTGGATACATATCAGTGTATTCATGAGTTTCGCCTTCAATAGCAGACTCTAAGTTTGCTTTTGTTTCTCCAATTGGTTTTCCAGTTGCTGGGTCACCGACTTCCTCTAGATATTCTAGATGTCCATGGGCATGGCCTGTCTCTCCTTCGGCTGTTGACCTAAACACTGCAGCTACATCATTAAAACCCTCTACATCAGCTTTTTGAGCAAAGTAAAGATACCTTCTATTAGCTTGACTTTCTCCAGCAAATGCTTCTTTCAGGTTTTCTTCTGTTTTGCTTCCTTTTAGTGACATTTGTTCTCCTATATTTAGTATAATGATTCTAAAGTAGATTACATATAATCTTTCTAAACTATATGTCAATACTTTAGAATTATTTTAATCTAATTTATAAACTATTGATTTTATTTAATTATTTTTGATATTGATTATCACTTACAATTTTTGCAATAACCTCAATTGATTTAATTTTTTTGCCTGGGATTTTTTTTTTTATATTTATTTCATCAACTTCGTCTTTATTAATATCAATTAGCTCTTTTTTTTCTTCATCAAAAAAATGATGATGGTAACTAACATTTGTATCATAATAACTCTGTGATGAAGTAATTGGAATTTCTTTTAAATAGCCCTTTTTAATAAATGCGTGAACAGTATTATAAACTGTTGCTAAAGAAATATTCACATTTTTTTCATTTTCAATGATTTTTGCAAGGTTTTTAATTGTAAAATGAAATGTTTTTTCTTTATTAAACAATGCCTCACAAATTTTAATTCTCTGTATTGTTGGTCTTAGGCCTGAATCTCTCAATTTTTTTAAATATTGATTAGAATGCTGCATTGATATTTTTTGTAATAATTCTAAAGAATATCTATATTATAATGTCTATAAATCAAGTAATAAGATTACAGATTTATGAAAAAAAGTTCCTTTACTTTTAATGAACTAATTAACTGTGCAAATGGTAAGCTTTTTGGACCAGGTAACGCAAAATTGCCCTTACCACCAATGCTTATGTTCGACAGAATAACAGAAATATACGAAAATAGAGGTTTTTTTAGCAAGGGAATTATAAAGGCTGAGCTTGATATAAAGGAAAAACTATGGTTTTTTTGATTGTCATTTTAAAGATGATCCAGTTATGCCTGGTTGTTTAGGATTAGATGCCATGTGGCAACTAGTAGGATTTTATTTAGGATGGCTAGGAAATCCAGGAAGAGGTCGAGCACTAGGAGTAAATAGTGTAAAATTTACTGGAGAGGTTCTTAGAAATGTTAAAATGGCTTCTTATGAAATTGATATGAAAAGAATATTAATTAAAGAAGGAACAACTGTTGGTCTCGCAAATGGAGTTTTGTTAGCTGATGGTAAAAAAATATATACTGCAGAAAATTTAAAAGTAGGGTTGTTTAAATAATGAAAAGAGTAGTTATTACGGGTCTTGGTGTTGTTTCTTGTCTTGGAAATAACCAAAATGAAGTTTATCAATCTTTAGTAAATTCTAAATCAGGAATTTCTTTTTCTGAAGAATATAAAGAACATAATCTAAAAAGTCATATTCATGGCAAACCAAATATTAAATTAGAAGATTATGTTGATAGAAAAGTAATAAGATTTATGGGAGATGGCTCAGCTTACAACTATGTTGCCATGAGTGAAGCTGTGAAAGACTCTGGATTAGATGAAAAAGATGTAAGTAATATTTCTACTGGAATGATAATGGGATCAGGAGGACCCTCAATTAAAAATGTAATTTTAGCAGCTGACAAAACTCGAGAAAAGAATCCAAAAAAAATGGGACCATTTGTAGTTCCAAGAACTATGGCAAGTACTGCATCTGCAACTTTAGCTGTACCTTTCAAAATTAAAGGAGTTAACTATACAATTAGCTCTGCATGTGCAACAAGTGGTCACTGTATAGGAAATGCAATGGAATTAATTCAGCTTGGAAAACAAAAAATAATTTTTGCAGGTGGAAGTGATGAAGTCCATTTCGCAATGACTGCTATGTTTGATGCAATGACAGCATTATCATCAAAATATAACGAAACTCCAGAGCTAGCATCAAGACCATATGATAAAACAAGAGATGGTTTTGTAATTGCTGGAGGAGGAGGTGTTTTAGTGCTTGAAGATTATGAACATGCAAAAGCTAGAGGTGCTAAAATATACGCTGAAATAACTGGTTATGGAGCAACATCAGATGGTTATGACATGGTGGCGCCATCAGGAGAAGGCGCAGTTAGATGTATGAATATGGCCTTAAGTACAACAAAAAATAAAATTGATTATATTAATACACATGGAACTTCAACCCCTGTGGGAGATATTACTGAATTAAAAGCTGTGGGTGAAGTTTTTAAAGATCATAGACCAAAAATTAGCTCAACAAAATCTTTATCTGGACATTCTTTAGGAGCTACCTCAGTTCACGAAGCAATATATAGTTTAATAATGATGAAAAATAATTTCATATCAGCGTCAGTCAATATTACTGATATGGATGATGAAGCTAAGAATTTTCCAATTATAACTAAAGTAACAAAAGATATAACTCTTAACGCAATTATGTCTAATAGTTTTGGTTTTGGTGGAACAAATGCAACTTTAGTATTTGAAAAGGTATAAGTGATGAGTTTAATGAAAGGTAAAAAGGGATTAATCATGGGCGTTGCTAATGAAAGATCTATTGCTTGGGGTATTTCCCAAAAACTTTCAGAAGCAGGTGCTGAATTAGCTTTCACTTATCTTGGTGATGCACTTAAGAAGAGAGTAATTCCGTTGGCAGAAAAATTAAATTCAAATGTTACTTTTAGCTGTGATGTTGAAAATAAAGAAGAAGTAATAAAACTTTTTGAAGATATAAAATCACAATGGGGACAAATTGATTTTGTTGTACATGCAATTGCATTTTCCGATAAATCAGAGTTATCTGGAGAATATTTAAATACAACTAGAGAAAATTTTGTAAGAAGTATGTTAATTTCATGCTTTTCATTTACAGAAGTTGCAAGAGAGGCTTCAAAAATAATGAAAGAAGGAGGAAGCATGATTACCCTCAGCTACGAAGCTAACAAAGCTATTCCTAATTATAATGTTATGGGTGTATGTAAAGCTGCTCTTGAGTCGAGTGTTAAATATTTAGCTAGAGATTTGGGTTCAAAAGGAATTAGAATAAATGCGATCAGTGCGGGACCTATTAAAACCCTAGCAGCATCAGCTATAGGAGATGCAAAATTCCTCTATAAATGGAATGCAGATCACTCATTTTTAAAGAGAAATATAGATAATTTAGATGTTGGAAACTCAGCATTATACCTATTGAGCGATATGGCAGGTGGTGTTACTGGTGAAATTCACTATGTAGATGCAGGGTATAATAAAGTAGGGATGCCAGACCCCAAAAATATATCCTAAAACTGTCGCAGGACTTTTAAAAACTATTTAAATAAAGAAAATTACTTATATTTAAACAAACCTATGAGAAGAATTTTTTTAAAAACATTAGCTGCATCATGTTTAACATTTTTATTTTTTCCCTATAAATTTTTATATGCTGTAACAAAAAAAATTATTAATCAAAATCTCAGTTATGATCAAAAAAAAATATTGTTTGGAGAAGGAACTGAAAGACCTTTTTCAAGTCAACTTTTAAATAATAAAAAAAAAGGCTTTTATCATTGTGTAAATTGTGATGCAAAACTTTTTAGTTCTGAAGCAAAATATGACAGTGGAACAGGATGGCCATCATTTTCTGAATCTTTGCCGGGAGCATTTAACACAAAAATAGATTATTCATTTGGAATGAAAAGAATTGAATATCATTGTGCAAGTTGTGGAGCTCATCATGGACATGTATTTTTAGATGGTCCAACAGAAACAGGTAAAAGATTTTGTAACAATGGACTTTGTTTAATTTTTAAACCTTTAAAGGAATAAATATATAGCCTGTAAAATGAAAATAATAGTAACTTTTTTTTTATATTTTTTATTAATTTTTAATTCTTTAGCTAATGATAGAGAAAATGAATTAAATAGACTATTTAATGAATTAAAAACTAATAATCTTTCATCGGCATATGCAATAGAACAAAAAATTTGGAATATATGGACTACTCATCCAAATGATCAAAAAATTTCTAATTTACTTACCAAAGGATCTAACTTAATGTCTCAAGATAAATTATTTGAAGCAAAAATTATTTTTTCAGATGTTATTAAATTAGATCCATCTTGGGCAGAAGCATGGAACAAAAGAGCCACAGTCTTATATCTGTTAGGAAATTATGAAGAGTCTCAAATGGATATTGATAAAGTATTACAATTAGAAAAAAGACATTTTGGAGCTTTATCAGGACAAGGTTTAGTTCAAATAAAGCTTAAAAATTATGAAAAAGCATTGAAAAGTTATAAAAAAGTTGAAATAATTTATCCTTCAATGAAATCTCCAAAACTAATGATACCAAAAATTATAGAATTAATAAATAAAAGTACGATTTAATTTATGCTAGTCTTGGTCTGGTTTGTTGTATGTATAATATTTGCCTTTGTTCAATTAATACTTGGAGACTCTGGCCATGCAATAGAGCTCTTTGCGTTTTTAAGTGCAATTGCTTTATTTTTAATCAATAAATTTACAAAAAAAACAAAATAAAATGGTTTTTCTTTTGCCAAACGCCTCTGAAATCAATTAAACAGCTGCTTGTTTAATAGATAGCTTAACTTTTCCTCTATCAAAGCCAATAACTTTAACTTTTACCTCATCACCTTCCTTTACAACATCAGTTACTTTGGCAACTCTTTTATCTGCAAGTTCTGATATATGAACAAGTCCATCTTGTTTTCCTAAAAAGTTAACAAATGCGCCAAATTCCATAATTTTCATAACTTTTCCGTTGTAAATCTTATTTAATTCAGCTTTTGCAGTTATATCTTTGATCATCTGCATTGCTTTATTTCTAGACTCTTCATCTGGAGCAGCAACTGTTACAACACCTTCATCATTAACATCAACTTTTGCACCTGAGTGCTCAACAATTTCTCTAATTGTCGCTCCACCTTTACCAATAACGGCTGCAATATCTTTTTTATCAACTGTAATTTTTTCCATTTTTGGAGTGTGTTTTCCAACTTCTGCTCTAGATTTATCTAGTGCTTTATTCATTTCGCCTAAGATGTGAATTCTTCCATCTTTTGCTTGTTTTAAAGCCTGTTCCATAATTTCAAAAGTAATACCTGTAATCTTAATATCCATTTGAAGAGATGTAATTCCTTCTTTAGTTCCAGCAACTTTAAAGTCCATATCACCTAAATGATCTTCATCTCCAAGAATATCTGACAATACACTAAACTCATCACCTTCTTTAATTAATCCCATTGCAATACCTGCAACTGGCTCTTTAATTGGAACCCCAGCATCCATTAATGCCAAAGAAGTTCCACAAACAGTTGCCATTGAAGATGAACCATTAGACTCTGTGATTTCAGATACTATTCTAAATGTGTAAGGGAAAATTTCTTTTGAAGGTAAAGATAAATTAATTGCTCTCCAAGCAAGTTTTCCATGTCCAATTTCTCTTCTTCCAGTTCCAATTCTTCCAGTTTCACCAACTGAGAATGGTGGAAAATTGTAATGAAGCATAAATCTTTCTCTTTGTAATCCTTCTAAACTTTCTATTCTTTGTTCATCATCAGAAGTTCCAAGTGTAGTAGTTACTATCGCTTGAGTTTCTCCTCTTGTAAATAAAGCTGAGCCATGAACTCTAGGCAATATTCCAACTTCACATTCAATTGGTCTTACATCTGATAACCCTCTGCCATCAATACGATTCTTATTTTTTAAAATATCAGTTCTTACAATAATTTTTTCAAGATTTTTAAGTTGAGAATTGACATCTAAATCTGAATAATTTTCATTTCCTTCATAAAGTTTTTTGGCTTTATCTGTAATATCTGAAATTTGATTTGATCTGTCCTGTTTATCTTTTGTAGCAAAAGCTTTTTTTAAATCAGCTGTAAATTCTTCTTCAAGTTTTTTTTTCACTTCTGAAAGATCTTTTTTTTCTACAACCCATTCAGGTTTTTTACATTCTTTTGCAAGTTGCTCTATCATCTCAATTATTGGAACAAAACCTTTATGTCCAAATTTTACAGCACTTAACATTTCTTCTTCCGTTAAACCATTAGCTTCTGATTCTACCATTAAAACTGCATCTTTAGTACCAGCAACAACTAAATCTAATTTCGATTCTTCTAATTCTTTCTTTGAAGGATTAAGCACATATTTTCCTTTAATAAAACCAACTCTAGAAGCTCCAACAGGGCCCATGAAAGGCATGCCTGAGATTGCTAACGCAGCTGATGAAGCAATTATTGATAAAATATCTGCTTCATTTTCTTTGTCATACGATATTACTGTTGGAAGTAATTGTACTTCATTTTTAAATTCATCTGGAAATAATGGTCTTATAGGTCTATCTATTAATCTTGAAATAAGTGTTTCACTTTCAGTTGGCCTTGCTTCTCTTTTAAAATATCCTCCTGGAATTTTTCCTGCTGCATAATACTTTTCTTGATAATTTACTGATAAAGGAAAATAATCAATTTCAGGATTTACTTTTTTAGCACCCACCACAGTTGCCATTACTACTGTTTCTCCACATTGTGCAATAATTGCACCATCTGCCTGTCTTGCAATTTTTCCTGTTTCTAAACTTATCTTTTTTCCTGCTACTTCAATTTCTTTTTTATATACTTTAAACATTTACTTCCTTAAATTTAATTTTGATATTACTTCTTTATAAGACTCAATTTTATTTTTCTTTAAATAGTCCAATAATTTTTTTCTTCTATTCACCGCTCTTAATAAACCCAATGATGAGTGTTTATCTTTCTTATACTGTTTAATATGTTTTGATATATTCTCAATTTTTCCTGTTAATTGAGCAATTTGAAATTCAGAAGATCCAGTGTCCTTTTCATGAATTGCAAGTTCTTTTGCTTTTTTTGTCATTATTTTATCCTTACTTATTAGTTTGTTTTATTAAGTTTTCAATTTTTTCAGCGTAATCAAAAGAGTCATCTTTTACAAAATAAAGTTTTGGTAAAAACTTCATTACTATTTTTTTTGATAAAACTTTTCTTATTACAAATGAAAATTCTTTTAATCTTATAATTACCTCTTCAACATTTTTGCCACCTAGAGGCATTACAAATATTTTAGCTGTTTTTAAATCAGGAGACATTCTAACTTCAGTGACTGTAATTTCTTTTGTAGAAAAACTAGGTATTTTTGCTTCATCTCTAATAAAAAGCATCCCTAAGGCCTGCTTTATCATTTCACCCACTCTTAACTGTCTTTGAGTAATTGGCCTTCCTAAGTTAGTCATTTAAATTGTTCTTTCTGTAACTGTTGAATTATAAACTTCTATGATATCCTTTTTTTGAAAGTCTCCAAAGTCTTTTAGAGCAATCCCACATTCTAAACCAGCAGAAACTTGTTTGGTTTGATTTTTTTCTCTAAAAATTGATCCAATTTTTCCATTAAATATTATGGTTCCATCTCTAATAACTCTTGCTTGAGAATCTTGTGTTATCTCTCCTTCTACAACTTTTGAACCAGCTACTTTACCAACTTTAGATACTTTAAATATTTCTAAAATTTCTGCAGTACCAATAACTTTTTCATCAATTTCAGGGGTTAATAATCCAGACATTTTACCTTTAATAAAATCTAAAACTTCATAAATTATATTAAATGAAGAGATTGTAATTTTTTCTTGCTCAGCTCTTTTCTTTGCCTCTTTGCTTGGTTTTACATTAAATGCAATTAAAATTGCTTTTGAGGCTTTAGCCAAAGTTATGTCTGTTTCAGTAACCATGCCAATGTCAGAAAGTAGAATTTTTGGTTTCACTTCTTCATGTTTAATTTGATTTATCGCATTTTTAATAGCTTCTGACGATCCATGAACATCAGACTTTATAATAATATTTAATTCTTCAGATACTGTATCTTTAAATGCAGAATCTTGCGTAACAAAAGTCATTGGGTTTTTTCCTTCTTTCGACTCTTGAATTCTAGCATCACATAAAGACTTAGCCTCTTTCTCATTTTGTAAAACTATAAAATCATCGCCAGCTTTCGCAGCTCCATTGATGCCAAGAATCTCAGCAGGGGTTGCTGGTTCAGCCATTTCAATATTTTTTCCTAAATCATTTATTATTGCCCTCACTTTTCCCCATTTAAGCCCGCTAACAAAAAAATCTCCTTTTTTTAAAGTTCCAGCTGTAACTATAACATTAACAATTGGTCCTCTACCAATATCTATTTTTGATTCTAAAACTATTCCTTTTGCGTCTGTTTCAAAATCAGTTTTTAAATCCAATAGTTCTGCTTGAAGTAAAACAGACTCAACTAATTTATCTAAGTTTTTTTTTGTTTTAGTTGAAATTTCAACCATCAAAGTGTCACCTGAAAGATCTTCAGCTATTAATTCATACTCTAACAATTGATTTTTTATTTTTTGAGGATCAGCTTCTGGGAGGTCGCATTTGTTAATAGCTACAACTATTGGTACTTTTGCTGCTTTTGCATGTTTAATTGACTCAATAGTTTGTGGTTTTACTCCATCATCAGCTGCAACAACTAAAATTACAATATCTGTAAGTTTAGAACCTCTAGCTCTCATTTCTGTGAAAGCTGCGTGACCAGGTGTATCAATAAAAGTAATTTTATTTTTTATATGATTAATTTGGTAAGCCCCAATGTGTTGAGTTATTCCTCCAAATTCGCCAGAAACCACATTTGCTTTTCTTAATACATCTAATACTGATGTTTTTCCATGATCAACATGTCCCATCACAGTAACAATAGGTGCACGACTTTTTAAATTTTGTGTTTTAACTTCTTTTATTTTTTCAATTATTTCCTCTGCTTTTTCTTCTTTAATTGGATTATGGCCAAATTCTTTTACCAAATACTCTGATGTATCTGCATCTATTGTATGATTTATTGTAACAGTTACACCCATTCCTAATAAGTGCTTAATAATATTACTAGATTGTTCAGCCATTCTATTTGCTAACTCTCTAATAGTAATAACCTCAGGTATATTTACGTCTCTTTTTATTGGTTTGAGATTTTCTCTATTTTCGTCTTTATTTAAAATTCTATTTTCTTTTTGTCTGGCTCTTTTTAAAGATGCTAGACTTCTTGATCTTGTATCAATATCACCTTCGCTTAATGCACGAGATATTGTTAATTTTAACTCTCTTCTTTTGCCGCCTGTTTTACTTTGTCTAGTATCTTTTGGAGATGCTTCACCTTTAAGTCTTCTTGTTGCTCTTTGCTCTGCGAGCTTTCTTCTTTCAAAATCGGATATTGCATTTGTCGAAGGTTTTGAGAAATTGGTTTTTTTTTGTGGAAAAGATGAGCTAGATTTAAATTTATCACTAGTTACACCTGGTCTTGAGAATTTAGGCTTGCCAGGAAATCTTATATTTTTTTTTTCAATAACAACAGTATTTTTAGATTGAGTTTTAGCCTGTTCAATACTACTAATAGTTTTTTTGGAACTTCCGGAAATTGATAATTTTAATTTTTTCTTTTCCATTTCTCATCTCTCAATCTTTATAAATTTTATTTCTTGCTGACATTATTAAATCATCTGCTTCTTTTTTTGAAAGAGCAAAATCTTCTAAATATCCTTTAATTTTTACTCTTTCACCTTTAATTAAATCATAGCTTCCTGTTAATTCATCTGAAGCTAAATCTGCAAAATCTGTTAAAGTAAGAATTTTTTGTTCACCAAGTGTAACTAGCATTCCAGGAGTTAAACCTTCTTGATTAATCAAGTCATTTTCTAAACCAAGTTTCTTAATTCTATTAGCAATTTCTTCTTGGTCCTTTTTATAAAATTCTTTTGCCCTATCAATTAGTTCTTTTGCTGTATCTTCTTCAATGCCTTCTATCTTTAGCAAAATATCAGGCTTGCTATCTTTAATATCTTCAATTGACGAGAATCCTTCTGCAACTAAAAGTTGGCCCAAAGTCTCATCGAGTTCCAAATTTTTCACAAAATTATCTGTTTTTTCCTTAAATTCTAATTGCCTTCTTTCAGAGTCTTCTTGATCTGTCATAATATTTATTTCATAATTAAGTAACTTTGTTGCCAATCTTACATTTTGACCTCTACGTCCAATTGCTTTACTTAAATTTTCCTCAGTTAATATTACATCAAGTTTTTTAGCTTCATAATCGACATTAACTCTTTGTACTTCAGCTGGAGAAAGAGAATTTGCAACTACAACCGCAGGATCCTCTGACCAATTAACTATATCAATTTTTTCTCCTTGAAGTTCATTTACAACTGCTTGGACTCTACTCCCTCTCATTCCTACACATGCACCTACAGGATCTAAAGAAGTATCAATTGCTTTAACACAAATCTTTGCTCTACTTCCAGGATCCCTTGAGGAAGACTTTATTTCAATTAAACCATCATAAATTTCGGGAACTTCTTGAATAAATAACTTTTCCATAAATTTTGGATGAGCTCTAGACAAAAAAATTTGTTGACCTCTGGGTTCTCTTCTTACATCCATACAATATGCTTTTACTCTATCTCCTGCTTTGATATTTTCTCTTGGTATCAATTCATTTTTTTGAATAATTGCCTCAGTTCTTCCAAGATCAACTATAACATTCCCAAATTCCATCCTTTTAACTATTCCACTTAAAATAGTATCTTTTTTATCTTTAAAGTCGTTATACTGTCTCTCTCTTTCTGCTTCTCTTACATTAAAACTAATTACTTGTTTAGCAGTTTGTGCCGCAATTCTTCCAAAGTCGAAAGAAGGTAAAGGTTGAAGAATTTCATCTCCTACTTTTTTTTCTTTATTATTTTTATCTAGTTTAAGAGCATCTTGTAAAGTAATTTCTAAATTTGAATTTTCAGTTTTCTCAACTATTAGTAATTTTCTAAAAATACCAATATCACCACTATCCCTATTAATTTGAACTGAAATATCATTTTCATGTCCAAATTTAGATTTTGCTGCTTTTGCTATACCAGTTTCCATAGAATCTATAATTAATTCTTTATCAATAGATTTTTCTAACGCTACTGCTTCAGCAATCCTAAGTAATTCTAATTTATCTGCTCTTCTGTTTAACATTTTTCTTTCCAAAAAAAAATGGGCCGAGGCCCATTTTGAAATTTCAACAATGTACCCGAAATATATGTATTTTTTTTAAATATTCAACTTTATTTACTTATTTAAAAACACTAGATTTATCTGTTTTTTCCCAAGAAAATGATCCATCAGACTCTGGATCTCTTCCAAAGTGTCCATAAGCAGCTGTTTTTTGATATATTGGCTTGTTTAAGCCTAACATCTCTCTTATGCCTCTTGGGCTTAAATCAAAATTATCTCTAATTAATTTTTCAACATACCTACATTTCTCTTCATCATTATCAAAAAGATCTACGTAAATAGATAAAGGTTTAGAAACTCCAATTGCGTAAGCTAATTGTATTAAGCATTTATCAGCAATATTTGAGGCTACTATATTTTTTGCTAAGTATCTTGATGCGTAAGCAGCTGATCTATCAACTTTAGAGGGATCCTTACCTGAAAAAGCTCCACCACCATGAGGTGCTGCTCCTCCATAAGTGTCTACAATTATTTTTCTTCCTGTTAATCCTGCATCACCATCTGGACCACCTATAACAAAATTACCAGTCGGGTTAACATAAATTTCATTTTCATCTAAATCATTTAAAAGTTGTTTTGGGATAGATTTTTCTATGTATGGTTTTACTAATTCTCTTACTTGAGATTGATTAACTTCAGACGTGTGTTGAGTTGAAATTACTACTGATTTTACATTTGCAGGTTTTCCATCTTTATATTCAATTGTAATTTGACTCTTATTATCTGGTTCAATATTTTTTAATTTGCCTGATTTTCTATCTTCAGCCATAAGTCGCAAAATTTTATGTGAATAATGAATTGGAGCTGGCATTAAAACTTCTGTTTCATTGCAAGCATAACCAAACATTATCCCTTGGTCTCCAGCACCTTCATCTTTATTTCCTGATGCATCAACTCCCATTGCTATATCTGTAGATTGTGCATGAAGATGACTTTCTATTTTTGTATTATCTTTCCATGTAAAACCTTCTTGGTCATATCCAATATCTTTTATACAATCTCTAACTTTTTGAATTAATTCATCTTTTTTAATTTCAGGTCCTCTTACTTCTCCAGCTAAAACAACTTTGTTTGTCGTCGTTAAAGTTTCACACCCTACTCTTGATTGAACAGGTTCTGCACTTAAATATGTATCAACAACCATATCTGAAATTCTATCACTGACTTTATCTGGATGTCCCTCAGACACTGACTCACTAGTAAACAAAAAATCTTTCATTATTTTTTCTCCTTTTTTTTAAAAAAAAAATCAACGTAATATAAAAAACTAAAAAATAAAAGAAGATCTTATTACCATGAGAACTAAATAGAGTTTTATTAGGCTGTTTAAAACTTTTAATCTCAATAAATCCCTTTTTAGTTGTTGTAGTTTTGTTAATAACCTGACCTTTTGAATTGATGAATGCAGAAATACCATTATTAGCAGAACGAATAAGGTTTTTTCCTTCTTCAATTGATCTAAATATTGAATGTGAAAAATGTTGATAAGGACCAACGGAGTCCCCAAACCAACCATCTTCGGATATATTAAGAATAAAATCAATATCCTGATCGGCATTATCAATTTTTCCTGAATAAATTATTTCATAACAAATTAAAGGAATAAAATTATAATTATTGATATTTATTACATTTCTTTTACTATTTGGAGAAAAGGATTGATAACCTTGAGTAATTTTTTTAAAACCAAATTTACTTAATAAATTTTCATAAGGTAAATATTCACCAAAAGGTACCAATTTATTTTTATCATACTTACCCAAAATATTTACATCATTATCTATAACAACCATTGAATTATATATTTTTGAGTCTTCATAGCTATTTATGCCTAATACAATTTTGTGCTTTTCTGAAAAATTTTTAGAAAATATGTAATCGTAATTTTTTAAATCTTTTAAATAGACATTAGATAATACTCCTTCAGGAAAAATAAAAATAGTATTTTTCGAAATATCTGGTTCACTTAATTTTATCAAATCAAAAATTATTTTTTCAGGCCCTTCATTTAAAAAAAATCTATTAATATCGATTTTTGGAGAAATAATCTTAATTGAAAAACCTAAATTAATTTCATCTATTTTATCATTTTTCCTTATAACTAATTCACCGTATAAAAAATTAATAATTAAAACTAATATAGAAAATATTAGTGAAAATATTTTCAATTTTTTTGTGTAACTAAAAAAAATAATTGTAGGTATTGAAAAAAAAGTAATACTTAAAAGATTAAATGAGTAAGTTCCAATGAATGATAAAATTTGAAGAGATTGCAAATAATCTGTCATGCTATAAGAGATTAAGTTCCATGGAAAACCACCAAAAATAAAACTTCTTAAATATTCCATAATTGAAAAAAAAACTGAAAAAATAAGCAAGGAAGAAAAATTTTTTTCAAAATTAAATAATGAACAAAAAAATGTAGCTAATCCATAAAAAATTCCTAAAAATAAAGGAATTAAAATTAATGCAAATGGAATTAAAGGTTTAAAAGTTTCTTCAAAAGTTAGGGAATTTGTTATCCAATATAAATTAGAAATAAAATATCCAAATCCAAACATCCAACCAATATTAAATGATATCCATTTTCCTTTTGAAATATTTGATAATAGGTAGAATAATAATAATGGATACGTAAAGAAATTTATAAAAAAAAAATTATATGGAGGAAGACTAAAAGAAGTAATCAAACCTATTAAAAAAGGTAAAATATAAATCAATAATTTATTTTGTAGTAATGATGTCAATTTATTTTATGAAAATATTTCAAAACTAAGTTTTCTTTTTTAGTCATCTTTTTAAAATCTTTCATTTTTTTATGATCATAACCATTTAAATGAAAATACCCATGTATCCACATTTTATCAAATTCTAAAAAGAAATTTGAATTCTTTGATCTTTTATTAACTATTTCATAAGAAATAGCTATATCACCAATATATATATTTTTTTTATTATTATTTTGCAATGGAAACGACAATACATCGGTTATCATATTTTTTTTTCTGAATTTAAAATTCAGATT
>CACANV010000002.1 GCA_902533955.1 uncultured Pelagibacteraceae bacterium | reverse complement strand
GAACCCAAGGATCTGCCTCTCATAATTTTCATCAAGCAGGAATAATTAAAATAAATAAAATAGAAATTGAAGATGAAAAAATTTTTAATTTATCGATTGAATTTGGTGCAACCGAATGTTACTCCGATAAAGATTTTCATGAGATACATACGACTACAAATGAAATTTATGATGTAAAAAAAAAGTTAGAAAAACATATATCAAATTTTATTTCTACTGAAATAGAATGGATACCAATTAATCATATTAGCTTAATTGGAGAAGAAAGAGAAAAAATGATTAAATTTCTTGAGATGCTTGATGATAATGATGATGTTCAGAATATATATACAAATGCAAAATTTAATAATTAAATGCTTATAATTGGAATAGATCCTGGAATAGCTGGAGCAATCTGTTTTTTTGAAAAGGGTGAAATTCTAGATGTGATTGATATGCCAACAATGGCTGAAGGAAAAAAAAATAAAAGGCAAGTCAATGGAAGACAAATATTTAATGAAATATCAGCTAGAATCAAAAACTATCAAATAGATGATATTAATGTTGTAGTAGAACAAGTTTCAGCAATGCCTGGCCAAGGTGTCACTAGTATGTTTAATTTTGGACAATCCTTTGGAATTATAAAAGGCATTTGTTCTGCAATGCAATTACCTATTTTTTTTGTACGCCCTGCAAAATGGAAAAAACATTTTGATTTAATTAATTCACAAAAAGATGCAAGCAGAACAAAAGCGATTGAAATTTTTCCAAAAATTTCTTCAATTCTTTCAAAAAAAAAAGATGCAAATAAAGCTGATGCTATTTTAATTGCAAGTTTCTTTGAAAATGCTAAAGAAAATTAAGAATAGTATTATAAAAAAGTCAAATTCATGACACATTTTAGTGTGATGTCATACAAATGGAAGCAGATATAACTTCACAAGCGGTAGGACTTACAAGCAATACTGATTTTTCATTAATTGGTTTATTTATAAGAGCAGATATAATAGTCAAATCTGTAATAATAATATTGATTGCAAGTTCAGTATATTCTTGGGCAATTATATTCGATAAAATAAGAATGTTTAGAAAAATTAATAAAAGTGCCGAGGAATTTGAAGAAAAATTTTGGAAATCTAAATCTGCAGAAACCTTTTATAATAGTTTGCCTGGTACATTAAATGATCCAATGGCAAAAGTTTTTAAAAGTTCTATGCAAAGTCTTATGAAATCTCGATCAAGATCTAATATTAGTGAAAGATTGACAGGAGTCCTTGAAGCTAACATAGAGAAAGAAATGAATGTTGTTGAAAAGAATTATACTTTTTTAGCAACTGTAGGTTCCACAGCACCCTTTATAGGATTATTTGGAACAGTATGGGGAATTATGAATTCTTTTCAATCAATTGCCATTTCTAGAAACACCAGTCTTGCAATTGTTGCACCAGGCATAGCAGAGGCATTATTCGCTACAGCTCTTGGATTATTAGCTGCTATTCCTGCAGTCGTTGCTTACAATAAATTTACTAACGATTCAAAAAAATATTCTCAAAAATTAGAAAATTTTTCAAAGAGATTTATTTCAATAATCTAATATGGCATTTAAGTTAAGAAGTTCAGCAAAAGAACCAATTAGCGAAATTAATGTAACTCCATTCGTGGATGTTATGCTCGTACTTTTAATAATATTTATGGTAACTGCTCCGTTATTAACAGTAGGCGTTCAAGTAGATCTACCTGAAACTTCAGCAGATACTTTGCCAGAGGAAACAGAACCTCTAACATTAACAATTAATGCTAAAGGTGAAATATTTATTCAAGAAACTAAAATTGAATACGAAAAAATTATTTCAAAAATCCTTGCTGTCTCTAATAATAGAACTGACACTAGAATTTATGTAAGAGGTGACAAAACAATAAACTACGGAAGAGTTCTTGAAATTATGGGCATGTTATCAGGTGCTGGCTTTTCAAAAGTAGCTCTTATTTCTGAACCTTATAAAGAAAGATAATTGTGTACAAAAGTTTGTTTATATCTTCTGGTTTTCATTTAGGAATAGTTTTGTTTAGTATTTTTACTTTACCATTCATAGCAAAAAAACCAATTGATATACCTCCTCTGCTTTCAGTTGAACTTATACAAATTTCCGATAAAACAAATATACCCTATGCGCCAAAAGCAAGAAAAATAATTGATAAAGTAAAAGAAAAGAATGAAAAACTACTATCAGAGCAAGCACCTCCTAAAAAAATAAAAAAAGAAAAAAATAAAAAAGTGAACTTAGACCAAAAAGAAGAAAGAATAAAAGAAGAAGAGAATAAAAAAGTTAATTTAGACTTAAAAAATGAAAGTATAATTCAGTCAAAATCAAAAAAAACGCCAACACCTGAAAATAAAAAAGAAAAATTAAAAAAAGAAAAGCTTGAAGCGGTACCATTACCTAACCAAAAAAGAGAAAAAATTGAAATTGAAGAGGAAAAGAAACATCAACCTTTAAAAGAAGACAAAAATGATACTTTATTAAAAGAATTTGCAAAAACAAAAAAACCTAAAATTGAAGATACAAAAGTTAAGCAGGTATCTGAATTTGAAAAAAAAGAATTATTTGATCCAAATAAGATTGCTACATTAATAGATAAATCAAAAGAGGATATTGGTGAAACAAATGAAAAAATAAACAAAATTAGCCAATCGGAAGATTCTTCTGTGAATGTATCAAAGTTAACTCTCAGTGAAGAAGATGCATTAAAAGCCCAAATTTTTGGTTGTTGGAGCATACCTTTGGGCTTGCCTTACAATGAAAAATTATTGGTTAGAATAAAACTTAAGTTAAAACCAGATGGAACGTTGATCAAATCAGAGGTATTAGATCATGCAAGAATGAATACCCCAGGACAAGGTTTTTATAAGGTTCTTGCTGAGAGTGCCCTTAGAGCAATTCAGTTATGCCAACCACTAAAAGTTCCAACAAGTGGATATGAAAGATGGAAGGACTTACAACTTAACTTTGATCCAAGAGAAATGTTAGGAGGTTAATGAAAAATTTTAAATTATTTACAATATTTTTTTTTATTTTTATTTTTAAAAATGAATATTCTCACTCTATAATTGAAATAGATATAACAAGAGGTAATTTAAATCCTTTGCCAATTGCTGTATCTCCATTGTCAATGGATAAAGACTCCAAAAAAGAATTAGAAAAAAAGTTAAAACTTGATGACTTGGGAGCAGAAATATCTAAAATTATAGAAAATAATTTAAATCAATCAGGATTGTTTAATCCTTTAAACAAAGATGCCTTTTTGCAAAAACCTGATATAGCTCATATTAAACCAAGATTTGAAGATTGGGCTTTAATTAAAGCACAAGCATTAATCACTGGTAAAGTAACTGTAAATAATAAAAATCTTAAAGTTGAATTCAGATTATGGGATATTTTAGCTGGAAAAGAAATTTTAGCCTTAGCATTTACAACAGTGCCGAGTAATTGGAGAAGAGTTGGACATATAATTACAGATAAAGTTTATGAGAGATTGACAGGAGAAAAAGGATATTTTGATACAAGAATTATATATGTATCTGAAAAAGGCCCCAAAACTCAGAGAGTAAAAAAGTTAGCAATAATGGATCAAGATGGTTTTAACACCAAATATTTAACATTAGGAAATGAACTTGTGTTGACTCCAAGATTTAATCCAACAAATCAAATGGTTACGTATTTATCCTATTTTAAAAATTTACCTAGAGTTTATTTACTAGATATCGAGACTGGGATCCAAGAGGTTGTTGGTGATTTTCCTGGGATGACTTTTGCTCCAAGATTTTCACCTGATGGAAAAAAAATAATTATGAGTTTTGCAAAAGATGGAAATTCCGATATTTATACAATGGATTTAGAAAGTAGAATTGTAGAAAGAATTACAAATCATCCTTCAATCGATACATCTCCATCTTATTCTCCCGATGGTAAATATATAACTTTTAATTCTGATAGAAGTGGCTATCAACAGATATATGTAATGAAAAGTGATGGATCGAGCGTAAAAAGAATTTCTTTTGGTAATGGACTTTATGGTACACCAGTTTGGTCACCAAGAGGCGACTTAATTGCGTTCACAAAACTACATAAGGGTAAATTTTATATAGGCGTCATGAGGACTGATGGAAAAGGAGAAAGACTTTTAACAGAAAACTATTATCAAGAAGCACCTTCTTGGTCTCCAAATGGTAGAGTCCTAATTTTTTATAGAGAGACAAAAACTAATGAAAAAGGTGAGGGTTTTACAGCCAAAATATGGTCTATTGATTTAACTGGCTACAACGAGAGGTTGGTTAAAACTGAAACAGATGCTTCTGACCCATCTTGGTCATCTTTACTAAGTAATTAGCTGCTTTTATTAAATATTTAATAAACAATTAAGTTGATTTTTTTTACTTGAAACATCTATTTAGTTGTGAAAAAGTCCATAAAAAACTAAGGAGCATTAATGAATTTAAGCAAAATTTTAAAGAATACTTTTCTAATAGTTCTTTTAACTTTAGTTGTGTCAGCTTGTGCAACTAAAAAAACCACAACTTCAAAAATAGATTCACAAATACAAGGCGATGTATATACGGGAACGGACACAGTTGAGTATTTAGCAAAAGGTGTTCCAGATAGAGTTTTCTTTGCAACCAATGAGTCGATACTAACAACGAAATCAAGAGACACTCTAAGAAAACAAGCGGCTTGGTTAAGAGAAAATCCAAATGTAACAGTTGTTTTAGAAGGACATTGTGACGAAAGAGGAACAAGAGAATATAACCTGGCGCTTGGAGAAAGAAGAGCTAATTCTGCAAAAGACTATTTAATGACTTATGGTATTTCGGCAGATCGAATTTCTGTAATCAGTTATGGTAAAGAGAGACCAGTAGATTCAGGTTCTAACCCTTTATCATGGTCAAAAAATAGAAGATCGGTTACAGTAAAAGCAAATTAAATTTAATTTTTAAGACTCTAAACTTATGGATGGATTAGGGTCTTTATTTGGCCATTATTATATTTAGTAATGTTTTGATGCATCAATATCGAAAGAAGTTTTTATTATTTTTTTTATCTTTCATAATTATATTTACATCTATAGCAAATGCTGAAAACTCTGAAGTCAAAGAAATTTTAAGTACAATTCAAAAAGACTTAAGAACCTTAGAAAGAGCTGTATATTCAGAATCATTTTCTGAATCACAAAAAAAATCCTCTAGTGAATTAAATAATCAAGATACAGAAAATGCATTAACAAGACATTTGCTCAAACTTTCTGAACTTGAAAAAATAATACAGGACTTAATAAATAGGTATGAAGAAATTAATTTTCAAATTGATAAATTGTCTGCAAGACTTTCAAAAGTTCAGGCTGACAATCAATTAAGATTTCAACAATTAGAAAATAATTCTACTTCTGATAATTCCACAACATCTTTGCCAAAACAAAATTTAAATAAAAATAAAATTTTACCTGGTTCTTCTAAGCCCCAAGAACTTGGATCAATATCTTATAAAGACATGACTGATAATAGTGAAAAACAATCGATCCAATCTGTTGAAACCACTAAGTCTGTTGTATCAGAGGTTTTTAAGTCAGAAGAAAAAATTTTACCAAAAGGAAGTCCAAAAGAACAATACGAATTTGCAACAAGTTTTTTAAAAGTTGGAGATTATAATATGGCAGAAAGAGCATTCAGAGAATTTGTAGATAATAATCCAGAAAATGAACTATCAGGAAATGCTCAATATTGGTATGCAGAAACATTTAGAATTAGGCAGCTATATACAGATGCTGCCTCAGCTTATTTAGAAGGATACCAAAAATATCCAAAGAGTGAAAAGGCTCCTATAAATTTATTAAAACTTGGAGTATCATTAGTACAAATTGGGGAAAAAGATCAGGGCTGTTTAATGATCGTGGGTGTTAAAAAAGAATATCCTAATGCCACTCAATCAGTGCTTCAAAAAGCAAAATATGAAGAAAAGAAATTTGAGTGCAAAAAAGAAAATTCATAATTTTTTTGTTGATAAAGTAAAAAATCCTAAAATTAAAAAAGTATTTATAAAATTTAGAAAAAACATAGAAAGATATGTTGATAAAAAAATTTGTGTAGCTGTTTCAGGTGGTCCAGATAGTATGGCACTAGCTTTTTTAACTAAAGCTTATTCTATACAATATAACAAGACTTTTTTTTATTATACTGTTGATCATAAATTGAGACCAGAATCCACAGAAGAGGCTAATTTAACAATCAAAAAACTTAAAGAATTCGATATAGACTGTGAAATTTTAACTTGGAAAGAAAGAAAAAACTCTTCAAATATTCAATCACAAGCTAGAGATAAAAGGTATGAACTAATTTTTAATCAATGTTCAAAAAAAAAAATTCATTTAGTTCTTACCGCGCATCAAGAAGATGACTTATTTGAGAATTTTTTTATAAGATTAATTAGAGGGTCTGGCTTAAAAGGATTAAGCTCATTTTATAATACAGAGACAAAAATTAATAAATATAAAGATATTTTAATTTTGAGGCCTTTACTTAACATTTCAAAAAAAGATCTTTATTACATAACAAACAAAACATTTAATTTTTTTGTAAAAGATCCATCAAATATAAATAAAATTTTTTTAAGAATTAAAATAAGAAAATTATTAAAAAAATTAGTCGAAGAAGGTTTGACATTGAATAAGTTTAAAGCAACTTTAGAAAATCTTTATAAAAGTAGCCTAGCAATAGAATTTTATGTTTCTCAAAATCTTAAAAATAATTCCAAATATTTTAAAATTAAAAATTCTGTTATAATTAATCAAAAATTTTTTAACCAACCTGATGAGATAGTTTTTAGATCTTTTTCTGAGCTGATTCACAAAATTGGTGATAAAAAAAATTATACTCGAGGAAGCAAAATCTCAAGTCTTATAAAAAACATAAAATTATCAAAAAATTTTAAAAAAATGACCCTTTCAGGCTGTATTCTAGAAAAAGTTAATAAATCAATCATTATTTATAGAGAAATTTAGATAATTATGGATTTTAGGTTAAAATGACACTTGTTAAATTTATAATAATTCTTACTTTATAGATATGAATTTCAAAAATTTAGCAATGTGGGGAATAATAGTTTTATTAACTATAGGTCTTTACAATATGTTTAAAAATCCCCAAAAGTCTGTAAGCAAAAATAATACTATTATATTTTCAGAGTTTTTATCAGAAGTAGACAACGGAAGAGTTGTCCAAGTTGAAATACAAGGAAAAAATATTAAAGGCGTACTTTCAAATGGGGAAAATTTTATTACTTATGCTCCTGATGATCCAAATCTTATTCAAAAATTAAGTGATAAAGGTGTTAGTATTTCTGCTAGTCCTATAGATGAAAAAATGCCTTCACTCTTAGGTATTTTACTTTCTTGGTTTCCTATGCTTTTACTCATAGCTGTTTGGATATTTTTTATGAGACAAATGCAAGGAGGCAAAGGCGGTGCAATGGGTTTTGGAAGATCAAAAGCTAAAATGATGAATGAAATTAAAGGCAAAGTAACTTTTAATGATGTGGCAGGTGTTGAAGAGGCAAAAGAGGAAGTCGAAGAAGTTGTAGAGTTTTTAAAAGACCCAAAAAAATTTAGTAGACTTGGAGGAAAGATACCTAGAGGATGTTTGTTAGTAGGTCCTCCTGGAACAGGAAAAACTTTATTAGCAAGAGCAATCGCAGGAGAAGCTGCAGTACCTTTTTTTACTATTTCAGGTTCTGACTTTGTTGAAATGTTCGTTGGGGTAGGAGCTTCAAGAGTTAGAGATATGTTTGATCAAGGAAAAAAACACTCTCCATGTATAATTTTTATCGATGAAATTGATGCGGTTGGAAGAAGCCGTGGAGCTGGTTTAGGCGGAGGAAACGATGAAAGAGAACAAACACTAAACCAATTATTGGTAGAAATGGATGGCTTTGATACAAATGAGGGCGTTATTATAATTGCAGCAACAAACAGACCAGACGTCCTAGATCCAGCACTTTTAAGACCTGGTAGATTCGATAGACAGGTTGTTGTTTCAAATCCAGATATAATTGGTAGAGAAAAAATATTAAAAGTACATGCAAAAAAAATATCAATGGCGCCAGATGTAAATCTTAGAACTATTGCAAGAGGAACCCCTGGTTTTTCAGGAGCTGATTTAGCAAACTTAGTTAATGAAGCAGCATTACTTGCTGCAAGGAAAAATAAAAGAATTGTAACTTATCAAGAGTTTGAAGAAGCTAAAGACAAGGTTATGATGGGATCAGAGAGAAGATCTATGGTAATGTCTGAAGAGGAAAAAAAGTTAACAGCCTACCATGAAGCGGGGCACGCGATAGTTACAATAAATGAAAAAGCAGCATATCCAATTCATAAAGCAACAATAATACCTAG
This sequence comes from uncultured Pelagibacteraceae bacterium, assembly GCA_902533955.1. The sequence continues at coordinate 14,450 of CACANV010000002.1, read as the reverse complement.
AGGTAGAGCTCTTGGAATGGTAATGCAGTTACCTGAAAGAGATGAAGTTTCTCAAACTAGAGAGCAGTTACATGCTCAAATGGCCATTGCTATGGGTGGAAGAGTTGCGGAAGAAATAATTTTCGGCGAAGATAAGGTAACAACAGGAGCTGCAAGTGACATTGAACAAGCAACAAAAAGAGCTAGAGCAATGGTAATGAGGGCAGGGCTAAGTAAAGAGCTTGGACCTGTGGCTTATGGCGAAAACGAAGAAGAAGTTTTTCTTGGAAGATCAGTCGCAAGACAACAAAATATGTCGGAAGAAACAGCTAAAAAAGTTGATAGCGAAATAAGAAAGATAGTTGATAAAGGATATAGTAGAGCAAAAAAAGTTTTAACTGAAAAAATAGAAGACCTCCATAAGTTGGCCAAAGCATTATTAACTTATGAAACTTTGACTGGAACAGAAATAGAAGACTTAATAAATAAAAATATATTTCCTAAAAATAAAGAGGAATTAAAAGTCGGAGAGGATGACCAAAATTCTGCTTTAGGCTCTATCGGCTTAAAACCAAAAATAGTTCATTAATTCTAAATGGATAAATATTACACAAGAGCGTGTAATTTTTACTATGGGCAAATTTCAAAAGAAAAAGTAAAGAAAAAAAAATCATTACCACTTAATGGAAATAATTTAATTTCATTTGATCAAATTGAATTAATTACCAGAAAATCTAAAAAAAAAATAAATATAAATAAATTAAATAATTTACCAAAAAAAATAAAGTATAAAATTATTAAGGATTTAGAAAATATTATAAAAAAAAAATTTTTTACAAAACTAAGTTTTAAAAATGTTCCACTATTAATGGGAATTCTAAATGTTACTCCAGATAGCTTTTCTGATGGTGGAAAATTTTTAAATAATTATTCAGCAGAGAAACATATTGAAAAATTAATTTATGATGGAGCTGATATAATAGATATCGGTGGTGAATCAACTAGACCAGGAGCCAAAGATATAAATGTCAATGAAGAGTGGAAAAGAATTCAATCTAAACTAAATTTTTTAAATAAAAAAAAAATTATTATTTCTTTAGACACTCGAAAAAGTTTTATTATAAAGAAAAGTTTAGAATATAAAATTAGCTTAATTAATGATGTATCTGGATTAACATATGACAAAGATACGATTAGCATTTTAAAGAAAAAAAAAATTCCATTTGTAATTCATCATATGAAAGGTACACCACTAACAATGCAAAGAAATCCTAAATTTAAAAATATAATATTAGATATATATGATTACTTTGAAGAAAAAATAAATTTTATTAGATCAAAAAATATTAAGCATAATAATATAATATTAGATCCAGGTATAGGTTTTGGTAAAAATTTGAAACATAATATTACCCTAGTAAGTCAAATTTCTATTTTTCACTCTTTGGGTTTTCCAATAATGTTAGGTTTATCTAGAAAAAGATTTATTAAACAAATATCAGGGAAAAATGATAGCAACGAAAGAATTGGTGGCACAATATCTTCATGTTTGTACTCTGCTTTACAAGGAGTTCAACTTTTAAGAGTTCATGATGTAAATGAAGTAAAACAAGCACTTAAAGTTTTTGATAAATTAAAATTAAGTATATGAGAAAAAAATATTTTGGAACAGATGGCATTAGAGGAAAAGTTAATCTTGATAAAATCAATGGAGAAATGTTTTTTAAATTTGGATTAGCCGTAGGTACATATTTTAAAAACTTAAAAAAAAATAAGCAAACAGCAATAATTGCTAAAGACACGAGACTTTCAGGATATACTTTGGAGCCAGCAATTGTTTCTGGTCTAGCTTCTGCGGGGATGCATGTTTATACTTTAGGTCCATTACCTACTAATGGACTGGCAATGTTAACAAAAAAGATGCGTGCAAATATGGGTATTATGATAACAGCTTCCCATAATCCTTATTATGATAATGGACTAAAACTTTTTGGACCAGATGGATTGAAACTATCGGACAAAATTGAACATAAGATTGAAAGTTTAATAGACGCAAAAATAAATCAAAATCTTTCAAATCCAGAAATTTTAGGTAGAGTGAAAAGATTAGAAAACGGAAATGATAAATATATAGATATTATAAAGAATAACTTTCCAAAAAGATTTAGTCTAAAAGGAATAAAAATTGCTATAGATTGTGCTAATGGCGCTGGCTATAAATCTGGACCCAAATTGTTAAGATCCCTTGGTGCCAAAGTATTTGAAATAGGAACATCACCTAACGGACTTAATATCAATCATAATTGTGGTTCAACTTTCCCAGAAAAAATTAAAAAATTAACAAAAAAATATAGGGCTAATATAGGAATCTCATTGGATGGGGATGGAGATAGAATAATTATATGCGATGAAAAAGGAAAAATAATAGATGGAGATCAAATTTTAGCAATGCTAGCAGAAAGATGGAAAAGAAAAAAAATTCTTAAAGGTGGTGTAGTAGGGACTTTGATGTCGAATTATGGGTTAGAAAAATTTTTTAAAAATCATAAAATAAAATTTATTAGAGCAGATGTTGGAGATAGATATGTAAAAGAGAAAATGCAAAGGTATAAATTTAATTTAGGAGGTGAGCAATCTGGACACATAATACTTGGTAAATTTGCAACTACAGGAGATGGTTTGTTGGTAGCGCTAGAAATACTTTTTTCAATGCGAAAAGGAAAAAAGGCCAGCGAATTATTTTCAAAATTTAAACCTACACCACAACTTCTAGAAAATATATTTGTTAAAGATAAAGAAATAATCCATTCATTAAAATGCAAAAAAGCTATTAAAAAAGCAAATAAAATAATCAAAGGATATGGTAGAATGTTAGTGAGAAAATCTGGCACAGAGCCAAAAATTAGAGTTATGGGAGAGTCTGAAAATAAAAAACTTCTATTTAAATGTGTTAATATTGTAAAAAAATCGATAAATTAAATTGAAACCAAATTCTAAAGTATTAATTATTGCTGGATCTGACTCATCGGGTGGTGCAGGAATACAGGCAGACATAAAAACTATTACATCATTAGGCTCTTACGCAATGACAGCTATTACAGCGATAACTTCACAAAATACAACTGGCGTTTTATCTATATCTTCAGTTTCAAGCACAGAAATATCCAAACAAATTGAGTTTACAGCAAAGGACATTAAACCAGATGCAATAAAAATTGGAATGCTTCATTCTGTAGAAATTATAAAGTCTGTAATAAAATCACTTTCAAAAATAAAAATAAAAAAAATAATTTTAGATCCAGTTATGATAGCAAAAGGAGGAACCAAATTAATAGATGATAAATCAATTAATATTTTAAAAAATAAATTGATTAAAAAAGTAAGTTTAATTACACCAAATATTCCAGAAGCTGAAATTTTAACTAATATGAAAATTTCATCAAAGAAAGAAATGATTTCAGCTGGTAAAATTTTATTGAGATTAGGAGCAAAAAATGTTCTTTTAAAAGGAGGACATCTCTCGTCAAATATGATGAATGATATCTTTATGAATAAAAATGATATTTTAACTTTTACTAATAAAAGAATTAAAACAAGAAATACACATGGCACTGGCTGTACTTTATCGAGCGCAATTGCTACTTATTACTCTTGTGGAAAAACGTTAAAGAAATCTTGTGAGATGGCAATTAATTATGTTAACCATGCAATTGTGACAAGACCAATTTATGGAAAAGGTCATGGCCCAATTAACCACTTAAATAGTATTATTATAAAAAATAAATTTAAATGAAAAATGTTGTAGTCGTAGGATCTCAATGGGGAGATGAAGGAAAAGGCAAAATAGTTGATTGGCTATCTAGTGATGCGGATGTTGTAATTAGATTTCAAGGAGGTCATAACGCTGGACACACTCTCGTTATTGATGGAAAAACTTACAAATTAAGATTATTACCTTCTGGAATTGTTAGAAAAAATAAAATTTCTATAATAGGTAATGGTGTAGTAATTGATCCTTGGGCATTTATTGATGAAATAGATGAGATAAAGTCAAAAGGAATTTCTGTAGATGAAAACAACTTAATAATTTCCGAGTCAGCAACTCTAATTCTTCCTTTTCATGTAGAAATGGATGAAATACGCGAGGATGCAGCTGGAAATGCAAAGATAGGAACTACCAGAAGAGGAATAGGACCTGCATACGAAGATAAAGTTGGAAGACGATCAATAAGAGTAATAGATTTAGTATCTGAAGAAAATCTTGATAAAAGATTAGATAATGTTTTGATCCATCACAATGCAATTAGAAAGGGATTAGGAAAAAAAGTTTTTGAAAAAGAAAATCTTAAAAAAGAATTATTAAAAATAGCTCCAAAAATACTAAGATTTTCCCAGCCAGTTTGGAAGAAAATTGAAGAATTCAAAAAGGAAAATAAGAAAATATTATTTGAGGGAGCTCAAGGAATTTTGCTAGATGTGGATCATGGAACATATCCATTTGTAACATCTTCAAATACTGTTGCTTCATCGGCAGCGACCGGATCTGGATGTGGTCTAAATTCTATAAATTATGTTTTAGGCATAACAAAAGCATACACAACAAGAGTTGGTGAAGGACCTTTTCCAACAGAGTTAAAAGACGAGATTGGAAATCATCTAGGTGATAAGGGACATGAATTTGGAACTGTGACAAGCAGAAAAAGAAGATGTGGTTGGTTTGATGGAGTTTTAGTAAGACAAACAATAAAAATCTCAGGTATTGATGGTATAGCTCTTACAAAATTAGATGTTTTAGACGAATTAGATAAAATAAATTTATGTGTAGCTTATGAGTTAAATGGAAAAAAAATTGATTATTTTCCTGCAGCTTTAAAAGACCAATTAAATGTTAAACCAGTTTTTAAAAAATTTGAGGGATGGAAATCTAAAACACAAGGTATTAAAAAATTTGATGATTTACCAGAAAAAGCAAAAATTTATGTAAAAGCCATTGAAGAATTTATTGAAACAAAAATATCAAGTATTTCAACAAGCCCAGAAAGAGAAGATACAATTCTTTTAATAGATCCTTTTAATTAATCTACAGAAATAGCAATTAAACATTTATAGTTTTGCAATTAATTTACGAAAAGTATTTTAGAATTTTAATTTGCTGGAAGTAGGTTTTTTGACTTGGCAGAATTTATCATATGTTTTTGCAATTTTTCAAAAGCCTTATTTTCAATCTGCCTTATTCTTTCTCTGCTAATTTTGAATTTTTTACTTAAATTTTCCAATGTGATTGGATCATCGGCAAGTCTTCTAGAATATAAGATTTCTTTTTCTCTTTCATTTAAAATTTTAATTGAGTCTTGTAAAAGATCTTTTCTTTGTTCCATTTCTTCATTTTGTGCGTATTTAAGTTCGTGATCCATTTCCTTATCAACAATCCAATCCTGCCATTCATCACCATCTTCTCCTACAGGAGAGTTTAAGGAGTGTTCTTTTCCTGATAATCTTCTATTCATTGAAACTACTTCTTCTTCACTTACATTAAGCCTATTAGCTATATTTTCTACATGTTCGTTTCTTAAATCACCTTCAGTTTTTGGCGCTATTTGATTTTTAAGTTTTTTTAAATTAAAAAATAATTTTTTTTGTGCAGTAGTTGTTCCAATTTTTACCAAACTCCAGGATCTCAATATATATTCTTGTATCGATGCTTTTATCCACCACATTGCATACGTAGCCAATCTAAATCCTTTTTCTGGCTCAAACTTTTTAACAGCCTGCATTAACCCTACATTGCCTTCAGATATCATTTCATTTAATGGAAGGCCGTAACCTTTATAACCCATTGCAATTTTTGCAACTAATCGCAGATGGCTTGTTACTAATTTTTCAGCTGATTTTAAGTTACCACTAGATTGCCAATTTTTTGCTAACATATATTCTTCCTCAGCATCTAACATAGGAAATTTTTTTATTTGAGCTAAATATGCCGAAAGCCCACCTTCGTTTGATATTGCAGGTAAATTATATTTTGAATTTTTCATAGAAAGTATTTATTTAATAAAGAATTTCATTTTTACAATATTTTTATTCGTTAGTATTTCTTAGCTTTTTTATTATATTTATTAAGTCTTCTGGTAATTTTGAATTAAATTCCAAATATTTTCCTGTCCTAGGGTGTTTAAATCCTAAAACTTTTGCATGTAAAAATTGTCTATCTAATTTCAAAATACTTTCTTCAAGTTTTTTATCTATATTATTAAATTTTTTAAATTTTTTTTTATACTTTTTATCTCCTAATATATTATTTCCTTTGTAACCCATATGGACTCTTATTTGATGAGTTCTTCCAGTTTCAAGCTGACAATCGATTAAACTAAAAGTTGGAGTATTATTATTTTCAAAAACTTCTATTGTTTTATAGTTTGTTATAGATTTTTTACCTTTTGTGATGCCAACTTCCATCTTTTGTCTATTTTTTTTGCTTCTTGTAATTAAAGTTTTTATTTTACCATTTTGCGGTTTTAATTTACCCCATATAAGTGCTTGATAAATTCTTGTAATTGTATGATTGGCAAATTGTATCGACAAATTTTCATGACTTTTGTTATTTTTTGCAACTACCACTAAACCTGAGGTATCTTTATCAATTCTATGAACTATTCCAGGTCTTAGCTCGTCTCCTATAGAAGATAAATCTTTATCATTATAATGCATAAGCGCGTTGACAAGTGTATTATCAAAATTTCCAGCACCAGGGTGCATAGATATTCCGGAAGATTTATTAATTATAATTAAATCATCGTCTTCATAAAATATATCTAATTTGTAATTGAAAGGTTTTAGAGAAGTTTTTTCAGGATCTGGTATCTCAAATATAATTTTATCACCAATTGATACTTTTTTTGAAGGATCTTCTAAAATTTTATTATTTAACTTTAATTTTTTTTTTAAAATTAAATTTTTAACCCTGTTTCTACTTAACTCTTTTTTTTTCTTAGATAAAAATAAGTCAACCCTCATATCTTTATCATCATCTCGAACAATTAAATTAATGATATTTTTCATAATATATAATAATAATACTATATGCGTTCGTAGCTCAACTGGATAGAGCGCCAGATTTCGGCTCTGGAGGTTCAGGGTTCAACTCCTTGCGGGCGCACCATTATTCACCAATATTTATCAAAGTACCTTTTTTTCTTGCTTGATTAAAAGAAAAATAAAATAAAGATATAGATATAATTAAATATGCTCCATTCAAACTTAATGCTGTAAAAATATTTTTTAAATTTACTGTCTGATTTATAAGTATGTTTCTTGCCTCCTCAAAAATATAAACAAGAGGAAGGGAATATGCGATTTTTTGAAAAATTTCTGGCAAAGTTTCAATTGGATAGTAGATACAACCAAATGGAGCTAACAAGAACATAGTTGACCAAGCGATATTCTCAAATGATGGACCAAATCTTAGCAATCCTGCTGAAACTAAAATTCCTAAAGTTATTCCAAAGATATACAAACTTAAAAAAAGGAAAAATAAATAAATTCCAAGATCTAAAATTGATATTCCAAAAATTGGAGATGTAAGAAGAATTGCTGGCACCAGCCCAATTAAAGCTCTTATTAGAGCGGTAACTACCAATGAAGTTATAATTTCACCAATTTTCATCGGCGCAATAAATAGATTGGTAAAATTTCTACTCCAAATTTCCTCTAAAAATAACATATTAAATCCAATACTCGTTCTAAAAAGGAAATCATAAAGTATTGCGCATGTTAAAATTACTCCAACAGCATTATTATAATACGTACTATGAGACTCAAAAAAATTTGATATGAATCCCCACAATGTAATTTGGATTGTTGGCCAATAAACTAAATCTAGAATTCTAGGAAAAGATCTAGTTATTAGATAAAAATGTCTTAAAAAAAGACCATAAATTCTAATAAAGCTCATCTTTACTCCTTGTAAGTTTTAAAAAAACTTCTTCCAAATTTTGTCTTCCATGTTTTTTTATTAATTCCTCTGGATCACCTTTATCAATTATAATTCCTTCTTTCATCATTAATATAGATTTACATAGTCTAGTTACTTCATTCATATTATGTGAAGCTAATAAAATTGAAATTTTTTTTTCTTTTTTATAATTTTCTAAAAAAGTTCTAACAAAATCACCTATCTCAGGATCTAAAGAGGCAGTAGGTTCATCTAAAAGCAAAACCATTGGATCATTTATTAAAGCTTTTGCTAAACTGACTCTATTTTTTTGTCCTGAGGAAAGTTCTCCAGTTACCTGATTTAATAAATCTTCTAATCTTAATTTTTCAACCAAATATTCTATTCTTTTTTTTATATCTTTGACGTTATATAATTTACCATATACGGTTAAATTTTGTTTAACTGTAAGTTTTTTAGGCAACTCAATATAAGGTGAAATAAAATTTATTTTTTTTAGTATTTCAATTCTATTTTCCTCAATCTTTTTTCCTTCTATTAATATTTCCCCATTAGACGGTTTAAGCAAACCAAGCATCATACCTATAGTAGTTGTTTTTCCAGAACCATTAGGACCGAGAAGACCTAAGATTTCATCCTTTTTTATGTTAAATGAAATTCCTTTTACAGCTTCCTTTAAGCCATAATTTTTTTTTAGATTTTTTACTTCAACTATGTTTTCCATTAAAATTTGATGCTCTAAATAATCTATCGTTAATTGTTTCTCCCAATCCTCTATTTGGAATTTTTTCAACTGCTATACTTTTAAATTTCCTTTTTTTAATTTTTCTTAGTGTTGCATATAAATTTCTAGCAGCCTCATTAAGATTTTGATTTTTGCTAATGTAAAAGAATTTTTTATCAGATAATTTTCTTTTTTTAATTAATATAAACGCTTCATTTTGTCTTGATTTTTTTACATTTAATCTTATTGGAATTTGAGGTGAATAATGAACCTTTCCTTGTCCTGGAACATTAATATTTATTTTTTTTTTATATTTTGTATTAATTTTTAGAAATTTGTTCAATTTTTTTTTTTCGATTCCACCAAGTCTGAGTATTTGAGGTTTGTTTAATAGACTTATTATTGTTGACTCCACTCCAATCTTTGATTGACCTCCTTCTAAAATAAATTTAATTTTTTTTCCAAATTCATCTAATACATCTTTTTTTGATACTGGACTAATTTTATTTGCAATATTAGCGCTAGGCGCAGCTAAAGGATAACTTAATTTTTTAAGGAGTTTTCTAGTTATAGGATGGTTTGGAAATCTTATTGCTAAAGTTTTTTTTTTATTTGTAACGTTTTTAGAAATTAAACTATCTTTTTTAATTTTTAAAATAAATGAAAGTGGGCCAGGACAATACCTTTTATATAATTTTATAAATTGTTTATTTAACAAACAATCTTTTTTTAAAAGCTTTAAATTATAATAATGAACAATAAGTGGATTTTTTTTCGGCCTTTTCTTTAATTTAAATATTTTTGCTGTAGCTTTATTTGAGTATGCATTTCCAGCTAAACCATATACTGTTTCTGTAGGTATGCCTATACACTCGTTATTATTTAAATATTTTATTGCTTTTTTAATATTTGAAACATTCTTATTCATATAATATTACCAACTAATATATGAATGAAAAAAATTTTCCAGATGATATTGATAAAAAATCATTAAATGAATTAACTGAATTAGCTAATAAAATTATTGAGAATCTAGAGAATGAAAAAGACTTACAGAAGTCAACTGACGAATATCAAAAACTATTAAAATTAAACAATTTGATCGAAAAAAAATTTCAAAGCAACTCAAAAGAAATATCTGAAAATACTAAATCTAAAATTAAAAATATTAAGTTTAAAAAAAAATGAAAAAAAAATTAAATAAAGTTGCCAAAGATACAAATATTTTTCTCAAAAAATTTTTAAAATCCCAAAAAAAAACAGACTTAATTGTTCCAATGACCTATGGTTTATTGCCAGGAGGAAAGAAAATAAGATCAAAAATTATAGTTGATGTAGGAAAAATTTTCAAATTAAAATATAGAAATTTAATTCATATAGGTGCAGCTGTAGAATGCATCCATGCATATTCATTAATCCATGATGATTTACCATGTATGGATAATGATAAATTAAGAAGAGGAAAATTATCCACACATATGAAATTTGGAGAGTCCACGGCAATACTGGCAGGTAATTCTTTATTGACTATTGCTTTCGAAATTTTGAGTCACAAAAGATTGGGATTAACTGATAAATCAAAAATAAAATTAATAAAACTGATATCAGAATGTTCAGGACATTCAGGAGTAGCTGGAGGTCAATACTCAGATTTAAGTTTTGAAAAGAAAAAAATTTCCTTAAAAAAAATTATTGAAATGCAAATTAAAAAAACTGGAAAACTTTTTAGTTTTTGTTGTATGGCACCATTGATAATTAGTAAAAATTTAAATTATTTAAAAAAATTTGATAAAATAGGTTCCGATATTGGTTTGCTATTTCAGATTGTAGATGATTTAATTGATTATACGGGAAACTCACAAAAAGTAGGAAAAAAAACAAATAAGGATTTTAAAAAAGGAAAGGCGACCTTAATTAGATTGATAGGATATAAAAACACTATTAAATATAGCAATAAATTAAAATTAGATATATTTAAAGAGCTTAAAATTTTTGGAAAAAGAGCTAAAGGTCTAAAAAATACAATTGATTATATTTTGACAAGAAAAAAATAAATATGAAATATAAATATCTTAATAATATAAATTTTCCATCAGATATTAAAAAACTTTCACAATCTGAGCTAAAGGTGCTTGCACAAGAAGTTAGAGAAGAAATGATTAATGCAGTTTCTTTAACTGGTGGCCATCTTGGTGCGGGATTAGGAGTTGTAGAATTAACAGTTGTTTTGCACTTCATATTTAATACTCCAAATGATAAATTAATTTGGGATGTAGGCCATCAATCGTATCCTCACAAAATATTAACTGGAAGAAAAGATAGAATTAGAACTTTAAGAAAAGGAAATGGGTTATCTGGTTTCACCAAAAGATCAGAAAGTGAATATGATCCTTTCGGTGCGGCTCATAGCTCAACATCGATTTCTTCAGCCTTAGGTATTGCTATCGCTAATAAACTCTCAAATAAATCTGATAATGTAATTGCTGTTATTGGTGATGGAGCAATAAGTGCTGGAATGGCATATGAAGCAATGAATAACGCAGGAGCAAGCAAAACTAAAATGATAGTTATTTTAAACGATAATGACATGTCAATTGCAAAGCCTGTAGGAGCGATGAGAAAATATTTAGCAAAAATTTTATCTGGCAAAATATATTTTAGTTTTAGAGAAACTGTTAAAATGATTATATCGGCTTTTTCAAAAAGATTTAGTAAAGGAGCAGGTAAAGCTGAAGATTTTATAAGATCGGCAGTTACTGGAGGTACTTTATTTAGTTCAATGGGTTTTTATTATATCGGTCCAATTGATGGACACGATATAGATGCTTTAATTGGAGTGTTAAAAAATGCAAAAGATATAAATTATGATGGTCCACTAATGATTCATATTAAAACAGAAAAAGGTAAAGGATATAAATTTGCAGAAAAATCGTTTGATAAATACCATGGTGTTTCCAAATTTAACATAAATACTGGGGAACAAGAAAAACCAAAATCAAATATCCCTTCTTATACAAAAGTTTTTGCTAAAACTCTTCTGAAACATGCTGAAAAAGATAGCAAGATTGTAGGTATTACTGCTGCAATGCCTTCAGGGACTGGTATGGACATATTTGCAGAAAAATTTCCTTCTAGAATGTTTGATGTTGGTATAGCAGAGCAACATGCGGTGACTTTTGCTGCTGGCCTTGCAACAGAAGGATATAAACCATATGCGGCAATTTATTCAACTTTTTTACAAAGAGCGTATGATCAAGTCGTTCATGATGTTGCAATTCAAAGTTTGCCTGTTAGGTTTGCAATTGATAGGGCTGGGTTAGTTGGAGCTGATGGACCAACCCATGCAGGTTCATTTGATATAACATTCTTAACAACTTTACCAAATTTTATAGTAATGGCGGCAAGTGATGAAGCGGAGTTGGTAAGAATGATTAACACATCAGTAGATATAAATGACAAACCTTCAGCTTTTAGATACCCTAGAGGCAATGGAATAGGATTAAAGTTGCCTAATATTGATGAAAAAATTGAGATTGGAAAAGCTCGTATAGTTAAAGAAGGTAATAAAATTGCTTTACTTAACTTTGGAGCAAGATTAAATGAATGCTTAATTGCTCAAGAAAATTTGTCAAAAAAGGGAATTAATATTTCAATTATAGATGCTAGATTTGCCAAACCTCTAGATGAAAATATAATTTGGCAAATTGCAACAGATCATGAGGCAATCATCACTGTAGAAGAAGGTTCAATTGGAGGTTTCGGCTCTCATGTGGCACAATTTCTTTCAGAGAAAAGTCTAATAGATAATAATTTAAAATATAGATCTATGATATTACCAGATAGATTTATTGATCATGATAAACCAGATTTGATGTATAAATATGCTGGATTAGATGCAAATAGCATAGAAGTCAAAGTTTTAGATACTTTAAATTCTAAAGTTATAATAAAAAAAAGCAATTAACTGTTACATTGAGCACTATTCATTAAAAAGTGATCTAAAATCACACAGTGCATCATTGCTTCACCTATAGGCACTGCTCTTATTCCAACACATGGATCATGTCTGCCTTTAACAGATATAGAGGTGTTTTTTCCAAATTTATTAATAGTTTTTCTAGAAGTAAGAATAGATGAAGTTGGCTTAACTGCAAATGAAACAATTATTTCTTGTCCAGTTGATATTCCACCAAGAATACCACCAGCATTATTTGATTTAAAGTTAGTTTTTTTACCTAGCTGAAAAATTTCATCAGAATTTTCTTCTCCCGTCAATTGAGCTGAATTCATTCCTGAACCAATATTAACACCTTTTACTGCGTTTATACTCATCATTGCAGATGCTAAGTCCATATCAAGTTTCGAATATATTGGAGCTCCCAGTCCAACGGGTATTCCTCTTGCTCTTATTTGAATTATTGCTCCACAGGAAGATCCAGCCTTTCTTATACTTAATAAATATTTTTCCCAAAGTTTTAATACAGTTCTGTCAGGGCAAAAAAATGGGTTTTGGGAAATGAATTTATCATCCCAGTTTTTTGCATCAGATCCAAGTATACCTAGTTGAGTAACTCCACCAATAGTTTTGTACTTTTTTCCTATTTTGGTTTCCAGAACTTTTTTTGCAATAGCTCCTACCGCAACTCTCGCTGCAGTTTCTCTTGCAGATTGTCTTCCACCACCTCTATAATCCCTGATTCCATATTTTTTATAATATGTAAAATCTGCATGACCTGGCCTAAACTTATTTTTTATGGTTTCATAGTCTCTTGATCTCATATCTTTGTTATAAATAATCATTGATATAGGTGTGCCCGTAGTTTTTCCTTTAAAGACTCCTGACAAAATATATACATTATCGTCCTCTTTTCTTTGACTTGTAAATTTAGATTTACCAGGTTTTCTTTTATTAAGTTCTAATTGTATTTCTGATTCTTTGATAGGTATATTGGGAGGACATCCATCTACAATGCAACCAATAGCGGGACCATGAGATTCCCCCCAGGTTGTGAATCGAAATAACTTTCCAAAAGTATTAAATGACATTAATTTATTATATAAATTATTTTGTTTAAATTATGAATCAAAAAAACTCACTTGGACTAAATTTGTGCTTTAAAGATGAGGATAATCCAATATTGCTTTTCAAAGAATGGTTCCAAGAGGCAAAAAAAACAGAAATAAACGATCCAAATGCAGTCGCGGTTGGAACAGTAAATAATAATGGATATCCAACTGTAAGAATGGTTTTATTAAAAGATTTCGATAAAGATGGTTTTGTTTTTTATACAAACCTCAATAGTGAAAAAAGCAAAGCAATAAAAGAAAGTTCAAAAATTTCTATGTGTTTTCATTGGAAAAGTTTATTGCGTCAAATTAGAATTCTTGGAATAGCGTCTCAAGTATCTAACAAAGAAGCAGACGATTATTATAATTCAAGAACATATGGAAGTAAAATTGGAGCTTGGGCATCAAACCAAAGTTCTATATTAGAAAGAAGAGAAGATTTATTTAAATCTATTAAAAGATTTGAAAATAAATATCCTGATCAAAATAATGTACCAAGACCAAAACACTGGTCTGGATGGAGACTTAAACCTGTTGAAATTGAATTTTGGTTAGATGGAGAAAATAGAATTCATGAAAGACTTAAATATATAAAGCAAAAAGATAATTGGAAAAAATTTTTACTTAATCCTTAAAAATTTCTCTCAATAGTAAAAGATGTAAGATTTTTAAGAATATTTTTTTCTTGCGATTCATCAAAAACACTCAAAGAATTTGATGAAAGGTTTA
>CACANV010000001.1 GCA_902533955.1 uncultured Pelagibacteraceae bacterium | reverse complement strand
CATACTCAACAAAGGGCCTCTAGATTTAGAAATTTTTTATAAAATTTAAAACTTCCATGGCATGATTTTTTACCCTGACAGATCGCCATTCTTTTATAATTTTATTATTTTTAATTACAAAAGTACTTCTAATTAGTCCCATAAATTCTTTGCCCATAAATTTTTTTTTACCCCAAACTTTATATGATTTTATTGCTACTTTTTTTTCATCGGACAAGAGATCAAATTTGATTTTATATTTTTTTTTAAATTTTAGATGACTTTTTAGACTATCTTTTGAAATACCAAGAACTAAACAGTTTAACTTTTTGAATTCTGGTAGTAATGAATTGAAATCCTTAGTCTCTAAAGTACATCCAGGTGTATCATTTTTAGGATAAAAATAAATTACTACAAATTTACTTTTTAATTTTTTTAAATCAATAATATCTCTACTAGTAGATTCTATTTTAAAATTTGGTGCCTTTATTTTACTAAATTTTTTTTTTAAAATCATTTTCAGTCCATAATTTATTTAAATTTATATTTGGTGATATACCATAAACAGAATTAATATTAGTAAAATGTACCGCAAGAGAAGGTATTGGGCTAAAGCAATATTCTTTTTTATATATTTCGTGTAATGGTTTTTCAAAAGGATAATGTTCAAATTGGCACATTGATAGAAGCTTATCATAATGTTTATTGATCATTTTTTTACTAGTTAAAAATGTACAGAGAGTTTGATCTATACGTCTCCAGTGATATTTATTACCAATAAAAACATTAGTTTTCTGAGGCTCATTATAAAGATAAGGATAGTCTATTGGACATAAAAACAATTCATCATTAATCAAAGTCGAGAGTTTTTCATAAGTAAGTATCATTTCCTCTATTGAATTATTTTTATGTATATAATCGTCTTCTACAAAATATATCAAATCTTCAGAATCACGAGACAATATTAGAGATTGGTGAATGTTTGACATATTAGATTTTTGTTTTTCAGTAACAGATTCGTTTTGTTGATTAATATTATTTATCTTTGATTTAAATTCATCAAATTCAAGATTAACAATTTCATACTTAAAAAACACCTTGCTTAAAACTTCTTTATATTTTTCAATAACTTCTGTTCCAGAATTGTGATCGATAATCGTTAGTTTTAAACCAATTTTCTCAAAAATTTTTTTTGAATTATTTAATGATTTAATTAAAGAGACTAGAGTTCTTAAAGAATATTCATATTTTTCTTTTCCAAAAACTCTTTCTTTTGACTGACTTAACATTTTTATTGAAGCACAACTTCTTAAGATTATATGCAAGAATTTAACTGGTCTTTCAATTTGCAATTTACCCAAAGGTAAAGTTATTGAGTGCAAACCTTCTTTTGACAAGTTTTCATAGCCCTCTTTATCAAGTGAAATTATTGAATAATTACTTTGATCAATTATTTCAAATCCAAAAAATCTATTTAATTTTATTAAAATTTTTTTAAATAAAGAGTTTTTTTTCTTTGTTTTTAATTCTTTCACAATATAAACTATAATTTAATATGAATATTAAATCACCACAAACTCTTGTTAATGATGCTTTAAAAACAGTTAAAACTATTTCATCTGATGAAGCCTTGAAATTGCATAATGACAATAAATGTAATTTAATTGATATTAGGGATGCTTTAGAGCTTCAAAAATTGGGAAGAATTGATAAATCTTTTCATATATCAAGAGGATTATTAGAATTTTCAATTAATCCTGATAGCGCATATATGCAAAATAATAGGTTAGACCTTAATAAAGAAATAGTTTTATTTTGTGCTGCTGGCGGAAGGTCAGCGCTTGCCGCAAAAACACTTCAAGAAATGGGTTTCGATAAAGTATCTCATATTGAGGGTGGTTTCGGGTCAATGCAAAATTCAGGTTTTAAAGTAATAAAATAATTTTCTATTCAAATAAAGCAATTTTTTTTGCAAAAAAAATTCTTACTATCCAATAAATAAAAATACCTGCTGGTCCAATAAAATATGTAATTAATAATGGTAAGACGATCAAATATTTTGATATATAAAATTTTTGACTATCCTTAACTATCCACGCTCCACAAAAGAAATTTACTGTTAGAAAATGAGTCCAAAATAAAATTAAAAAAGATTCATTTTCAAATAAATCTCCTAAATTATAAAGACCCAAATATAAATTGAAAAATTCAAAAAAATCATACCCAGAATTGTAAAAAAAATAAAATAAATATATGTAAATAGAGCCCAAGATTATGAATGGAAAAATTGAAGTTACAAATAAGCCACAAATTTTAGATTGAGGAAAAAAAATTAATATAAACCAAAATGGGATAACACCTATATTCAACCATAGATAGATCATTTCAATACTAAAGAAAATTGCTATTTGTTCAATCATATAAATTTATATTATATTAAATGATCGAATGATTCCTATAAAAAATAAAAAAAAAAATCTTGAAGCAACAATTGAAGAGATGCGTAATTTTTCGTCTAATTATATTGAAAAATTTGCTCCATCTAAACAGCAACTTAAAACTTACTTATTAAAAAAATACTTGAAAACTAAATTAACAAAAGTAAATAAAACTGATATTTCAAATTTAATAGATATTGTGATTAGCGATTTAGAGAAATCCAAATTTGTAAATGATAAATTTTATTCAGAGTCTAAAGCCAAAAGTTTAATTCAAAGAGGCTCATCAATTAATAAAATTAGAAAATATTTAATCAGTAAAGGAATTGATGAAAAATACATTAGAAATACAATTGATAAAATTCAAGAAAATAATGAAGATCAAGATTTTTTTTCAGCATTAAAAGTTTGTAAAAAAAAAAGAATTGGACCATCTAGAGATGATAACAATAGACCTTTATTCTATAAAAAAGATATGGGTGTTTTGGCACGAGCAGGTTTTGATTTTGAGGTTTCAAAAAAAGTAGTAGATTTAGAGAAACAAGAATATTTAAAAATAATTAATCTTCTTTAGTATTTTTTTCATTTTCTTTTAAGTAGAAAGCAATTTTATTTTTAATATAATTTTTTACAAATACAAAAACTAATAATCCAAAAATTGATACTGATAAAATAATAATTAAAATTATTCTTAATTGTTCACTCACTTAAAATTTTACTCCTTCTTAAAATAAGACTAGGGTTTTTAAAGTTTTTTTTACCATATAAAATTTCATTATTATCAAAATCAGTTATTATACCACCAGCGTCTTTAAGAATCGCATGACCTGCCGCAATATCCCACTCACTAGCTCTTGGTTCTGCAATATAGCCATCATATTCTCCAGCTGCGATGACACAAAATTTTAAAGAACTTTTCATTCTTATATTTTCTGTTACTCCGAATTCCTTATACTTTTTTTCAATTTCAGGATTTAATTTGGTTGAGTAACAGACAACTTTGATTGATTTATTTGAAGTTTTTTTTTTACAATTCAATTTAATCAATTCTCCTTTTGTTATTTCAAATGCTAGTCCTTTGCCATAAGAATAAAACATTCTATTTTGTGCCGGAGCATTAATTAAACCTGCCACAGGTCTACGATTCATAATTAAGCCAGCATTTATTGTAAATTCATCTTTATTATTAATATAATCATAAGTTCCATCTATAGGGTCAACTAACCAAAAATTTTTAAGATTTTCTATTGATTTATTATCAGAAGTTTCTTCCGAAACTATTGGAAAATCAGGAGTTAATTCAATTAATTTTTTTGTTAATAATTTGTTAACTTCTAAATCTGCATTAGTTACTGGTGTATTATCTGATTTAATTTCTTTAGTAAGACCTTTCTTTCTTAATTCAAGTGAAATTTTTCCTACACTTATAAATGTATCAATTAAGCTTTCTACAATTTGTTTTAAATTAATCTCAATCATTATTTTCTATTTTTTCAAGATTTATATTTTTTGAATTAATTACTTTTTTACCAGCATTTTGAAAATTAACTGTTACTTTTTCCTTTATTATGGATTGTATTTGACCCACACCCCATTCTTTATTGGCAGGATTGATAACTTTGTCACCAGGCTCAAAATCTAAAATCATTTAATTTAACTTATAATAGAAATAAGTATAAATACCATAAAATGAATTCAGATTTTAATTCTATAGGCATTCAAAAGAAAGCTTCAGAGACAACTGTTGTTGTTGCTATGTCTGGCGGTGTAGATTCATCTACAGTTGCAGGTATTATGAAATCCAAAGGTTACAAAGTCATTGGTATCACATTAAAACTCTATGATAATGGTAAAGAAGTAGCAGAATCTAGACAATGTTGCTCTGGTCAAGATATTATGGACGCAAAAAGAGTGGCTAATAAATTAAATATAGATCATAAAATTTTATATTTTCAAGATAAGTTTAAACAGGGCGTTATAGATAATTTTGTGGAAAGTTACTTAAAGGGTGAAACTCCAATTCCATGTATTCAATGCAATCAAACAGTTAAATTTAGAGATTTATTTGAAGTTTCAAAAGATCTTAAAGCTGATGCATTGGTAACAGGACATTATGTCAAAAGTATTACACATAATAATTCAACAAATATGTATAGGGCAATAGACGAAAGCAGAGATCAGAGCTATTTTTTATTTAATACCACAAGAGAGCAATTAAATTATTTGAGGTTCCCACTTGGAGCCATGTTAAAAAAAGAAACCAGAGAAATTGCGAAGAATTTAGATTTAAATGTAGCAGACAAACCTGATAGCCAGGATATTTGTTTTGTACCTAGTGGAGATTATGCATCAGTAATAGAAAAATTTAATCCTAGTTCTTTTCAAAAGGGAAATATTAAAGATTTAGAAGGAAAGGTCATTGGAATTCATGATGGAATAATAAATTTTACAATAGGACAAAGAAAAGGCATTAAAGTATCAAGCAAAGAACCTTTGTATGTAATAAAAATAGACTCTCAAAAAAATGAAATAATAGTTGGTCATAAAGAAGAATTAGGAAAAAAAAAAATTAATTTAAAAAATTTAAATTTATTAGTTGATAAAGAAGAATTAAAAAACAATATACTTGTCAAAGTAAGGTCAACTGGAAAACTATTGAATGCAAAAATTAATTTTTATAATAATAAAGTAGAAGTAAATTTGTTAAATCCAGAATATGGTATTTCTCCTGGACAGGCTTGCGTATTTTACAATGCTGATAATTTTGGTCACAAAGTTTTAGGGGGTGGATGGATTACCAATAGTTAGTTTTTTTTTAAAACTTAAAAATGAAAAAAGAAAAAATAATTGAATAAAAGTAAAGTAATTCCATGATATTATATTTTTTACTTGAGGAAAACTATCTATCTTAATAATTAAAATTGGAAAAAGCAATATCCCAGATACAATTAAGAAGTAAGTCAAAAAATAATTAAATTTAATAAATTTAATGTTAAAATTATTTAAAATTTTTTCTTTATTAGAATATAATTTTTTACTAATCAAAAACTGTATAATAACTGTAAAAAGAATATATATATAAATTCCTATACGCCTAAAAAAAATATAAATTTTATTTTCACCAAGAAAAGTTATATATAAAATTAAAAATACTACAGAAAAAAAAGCAAGCCAAAAAAATTTTTTTTCTTCAAGTTTTAGATTTTTTAATTTTTTTAAAAATTTATACCAGTATAAAAATAACAAACATGAATATAAAAACATCATTGATTTAAAAAAAATATTAACAGGGTAATTTCTTCCAACTCTTGATATTGAAGTACATCCTTCAAAATTTGGAATACAAAAAATAACCAAGTCTAATTTAATTGAAAGAAAATATGAAATAATAACGGTTAATATTGGTAAAATGAAACAAAGTAGCGCTAAAGCTCTTAAGTTTGTCAACATTAAGTATTTTTAAATAAAGATTATTTTTTTTTATTTTTCTTTCTAGCTCTTCTTTTTTTAGAGCCCATTTTTCTACGGCCTCTATGCTTTTTTGGGTATCCCATAATCTCCTTAGTTTTACTATTTTATTGACTTATTCGTTGGATATAGCATTGTCAATATAAGTAATCAATTTTTTTATGAAAAATTCTATAAAAACTTATTTAAAACATACTGCAAAAGATTTTCATAACCAATCAGTAAACCCACCTGTTGTAAGAGCATCTACCATAATCTTTAAATCAATGAGGGATATTAAAAAAACTCAAAATAAGTATTTAAAAAACCCAGTTAGCGGAAATTTTGATTATGGAAGACAAGGAACGCCAACAACATACGCTTTACAACAAATTTTAAGAAAACTTGAGGAATGTTATAAAGTATACTTAACTCCGACAGGGTTTGGTGCTGTCTTCTTGGCTGTTTTAAGTGTAGTTGAGCCAGAAGATGAGATATTGATCACAGATTCTGTTTATTCACCAACCAGACTACTCACAGAAACATATTTAAAAAAATTTAATATAAAAGCTATTTTCTACAATCCCAGTGATTTTAATGATTTTAAATCAAAAATAACAAAAAAAACCAAACTTATTTTTGTTGAAAACCCTGGAAGCAATACATTTGAATTCCAAGACCTATCAAAAATTATCCAAATAGCTAAAAAGAATAAAATTTTTACAGCCATAGATAATACATGGGGAACTCCTTATTTATTAAAACCAATAAGACTAGGTTTTGATATGTCAATAGTTTCGGCAACAAAATATTATTCAGGTCATTCAGATGTTATGGGTGGAAGTTTAGCAATAAGTAAAAGAGTTTTTAAATTAGTAGAATCAACAAACAAAGTATCAGGCTTAAGACTTGGACCTGATGATGCTTATTTGATTTTAAGAGGAATAAGAACTTTAGATGTTAGACTAGATAAACATCAAGAAAATGCATTAAAGGTAGCAAATTATTTATCAAAACAAAAAAAAGTTATTAAAGTTTTTTATCCTTATAAAAAAGGAAGTAATAATTATAAACTTTGGAAAAAATATTATTCAGGTGCCTCCGGTTTATTAGGTTTTAAAATAAAATCTAAAAATAAGAATTCAGTATTAAAGTTTGTTAATTCATTAAAATTATTTGGATATGGATTTAGCTGGGGTGGTTTTGAAAGTTTAGCTTTATATCAATCTCATGATGCGCTTGGAAAAAGACAATTTACTCATTTAAAAAAAGATGAACATGTTATAAGAATGCATATAGGTTTGGAAGATCCCAAAGATATTATAAACGATATTAATCAAGCACTAAAATTTATAAAATGAGTTCAGAAAAATTTATAACCAGCAAAAAAGCTCTTATAACTCTCATAGCAGCATCAATAGTTGTAATTATTTCTTTAGGCATAAGGCAAACTTTTGGACTTTTCTTTTTTGATTTTAATATTGATCTTGATATTTCGATTTCACATTTTGGTTTTGTTTTAGGATTGCAGCTTCTATTATGGGGTGTTTTTAGCCCTTTATTTGGATTTATTACAGATAAGTATGGAGGCGCATTAGCAATTTTTGTTGGTTTCTTATTTTACCTATCAGCAATATTACTTTTTTATTCAGGATTGAATACTGGACATTATTTTACTTTAACTATTGGAGTTTTAATAGGAGTTGGGCTTGGATCTACTGCGATAGGAATACCCGTATCAGTCGTTGCTAAACACTTTCCAGCTTCCAACAGAACAATTGCAACAGGAATAGTAACTTGCGCAGGTTCGTTCGGTTATTTTGTTTCACCTTTGTTGGTTAGATATTCGCTTATAGAAGCTGGTTGGGAAAATACTTTAATATATTTTAGCATTTTTTTGGGTTTAGGATTAATCGTTGCTTTATTTGTAAGCACACCTAAAATTCCAGTTGGTGTTGATGAAAACAATAAACAAACTGCTTCAGAAGCTTTAAAAGAAGCATTTAGCAGCAAAAGTTTTATATATCTTACACTTGGCTTTTTTGTTTGTGGTTGGCACATAGCCTTAGTTGCTACTCATATACCAAAATATATGATGGACAAAGGTCTTCCTGATTGGACTGCAGCAATGATTTTAGCACTTATTGGTGTATTTAATATGTTAGGAACAATAACTAGTGGATACCTTTCGACTAGATACAGTAAAAAGAAAATTTTAAGTGCAATTTATTTATTGAGAGGTGTTTCAATAATATATTTTATATTTTTACCACCAAGCGTTTTTAATTCTGTGGTATTTGGTGTGACATTCGGATTTTTATGGCTTTCTACAGTTCCGCCAACTAATGGAATAGTGGGACATATTTTTGGAACAAAATACATGGGCCTTTTGTATGGTATAGTTTTTGTAAGCCATCAAATTGGATCTTTCCTAGGTGCATATCTTGGTGGAATTATTTACGAAATTAATGGTAATTTTGATTATGCTTGGTACGCTTCTATAGCATTATCAATTTTTGCAGGTTTGATACATTTACCTATTATAGAGAAAGCAATTGAAAGAACACAAACAGCATAAACTTAAATTTAATCCATATTTAGAAAAACTTTATCAATCTGATAAAGCTTTAATAATTTACAAAGTAAAAAATGGTTATAACATCTATACTGATTTTTCAAAAAAAATTATTTTAAAAAACAAAAATATAAATTCTTTTTTTAACCGATTTCAAAAAAAAAAAATAATAAATGAAACAGATTTATATATTGGTTTTTTTGGTTATGAAATACTTTGTAATATACTTGGTTTAAAATTAAAAAAACAAAAAAAATTAAATTTTTATAAAGGTATTTTTTATAAGCCAGAAACTATAATAAAAATTAGAAAAAATATTACAATTGTATCAAATTTAAAAAGTCCAAAATTCAATAGAAATTTTAAACAAACAAAGATTTTATCTCCTTTTAAATTAAATATTAACTTTAACAAATATAAAAAAATATTTAACATTTTTTCAAAAAAAATTAGACAAGGAGAAACTTATCAAATCAAAATATGTACTAAATATAAGAATAATTCAAACATTGATCCAGTAAATTTCTTTTGGAAATTGATGAAGGTAAATGCTTCCCCAGAATCTTTTATGATTAGAGATAAAAACTTTTCTATAGTTAGTTGTTCACCCGAAACCTTAATTCATAAAAAAAATAATTTTATCATAACAAAGCCAATTGCAGGTACATTAAAAAAAACAAAATATACATCAAAATCAAAAGCTCTTAAATTTTTCAGAAATAACATTAAAGAAACAAAAGAGCATAACATGATAGTAGATATGGAAAGAAATGATTTATCTAGAATATGTGAAGCAGGATCAGTAAAAATTAAAAAAGAAAAGTATGTTGAGGAATATAAGCACCTTTATCATTATGTAACAAGTGTAGAAGGCAAAATTGAAAGCTCTAAGACTATTAAAGATATTATTAAATCAATGATGCCGGGTGGCTCTGTAATCGGATGTCCCAAAATAAGAACATTAGAGCTTTTAAACAATCAAGAAAAAGAAGATAGAAATATTTTCACAGGTAGTTTTGGATATATAAAGTTTAATCAAGATATGAGGTTTAATATTATTATAAGATCAATTTTAAATTATAAAAATATTTCTGAAATATCAGCAGCATCAGGAGTTATTTTAGATAGTGCACCCAAAAAAGAGTTTAATGAAAATTATATTAAAGCAAAATCATTATTGGAGTTATTCAAATGATTTACATTATTGATCATCAAGATTCATTTACTTGGAATATAGTACATCAATTTTCTGAATTTGGAAAAGTTTATTGTTCAAATTACTTTCAAATTAATAAAAGATTATTAAATAGATCAAAAATAATAATTTTGTCACCTGGACCAGGATCACCAAAAGACTATCCACATACTTCAAAAATTTACAAAAAATATAAAGGAAAAAAAAAGATTATAGGTATTTGTCTCGGCTATCAGCAAATTTTATTTTCTGAAAATGCAAAAATTGTTCAGCAAAAAAGAATTTTTCACGGGCATCAATCAAATGTTACAGTGACTAGTGATAAATCGTTATTTAAAAAAAATTTTAAATTTAAAGTTGGCCGTTATCATTCACTTAAGCTTAAAGAACCATTTTTCAAAGATAATTTTGAAATTACCATGAGATGTTCTAGCACAGGTATAGCTATGGGTTTCGAAAATCGAAAAGATGATGTATATGGATTCCAATTTCATCCAGATTCATTTTTGACAACAAATGGCAAAATACTTATTAAAAAAATCTTATCAGCATAAGGATTTAAAAAAAATCAATTATAAAGATTTATGGAATGATCATGGTGTTTTCACAACTATGTGGATTTATGGAAAACCACCAAAAATACTTTTTTTTAAATCTCATATTAATAATTTAGTTAAATCATTAAAAGTTTATAAAATTTATATAAAAAATACTAAAAAAATTATACTTAAATTAATAAAAATAAATTTAAATAAAAAAAAATCTTATAATCATTTACTTAGAATTGCTTTAAATAAAAGTATTATAAGTCTTTCATTAAGAAAGAGATTAAAACCAAAAAATAATTTTAAACTTAAGTTAGTAAATTATGAAAGAGTTAAACCTGAATATAAAAATTTAAAATATAAAATAATTTTAAATCATTTGTCTAAAATGAATACTAATGAAAAAGATATAGCCTTATGTGTGAATAAAAAAATTCTAGAAACTGGAACTTCTAATCTTCTTTTTGTATCAAAAAATAAAATTTATTCTCCTATCAGGAAATACTATCAAGGAACAAATTTTAAGTTTTATAAAAAAATATTTAAAATAAAAAAAAAAGAAATTCCAATAGATACATTAGATAGCTATGATGAAATAATTTTAGTTGGTTCTGGAAAAGGCGTTGTTTCAGTTAAATCAATTGATAGTATCAACTGGAAAAGAAAAAATAATAATATATATAAATCAATATTAAGTGCTTTCAAAAGTGAAACAAAAAAGAAAAAATATTTATATAAATAACCTATGTTTGATCCAAACAATCCATGTTTATTTTGCAATGCTTCAAAAAAAGATTTTGTGTTTGAAAATGATTTAGCTTATGTAAGTTTTGATACGTATCCTGTTTCTAAATTTCATTCTTTAATAATACCAAAAAAGCATATTAAAAATTATTTTGATTTGAATAATAAAGAAATTTTAGCCTGCAATGATTTAATTCTAAAAATTAAAGATAAAATAAAAATAGATGACACCTCAGTTCTAGGTTTTAATATAGGTATAAATTCAGGTAAAGTCGCAGGTCAATCTATTAATCATTGTCATATTCACTTGATTCCAAGGAGAGAAGGTGATGTCGAAAATCCACAAGGAGGAGTAAGGGGAGTTATACCATCAATGCAACATTATGATCGTAAATCTAAATAAAATCTAAGTTATCCACAAAATTAGTGTCAATATTGCACGGTTGATCTATTATAATAAGTGTACTAAAAAACAAATCGAAAAAGGAGACTATTCAAAGTGATATCAACCAATCCATTTGCTGTACTGGCAGAAACTGTTGCGCCAATATTTATGCAATCGTTTGTTTTGTTAATGGCACTATTGGTTATAATCGGCACACTACTAGATATTATTCACAAAAAAAATGTAAAATATTTTTTTGAAAATGCAAAAAAAGCAAAATTATCAGCAAAAAAAACTTTAAGTTCTAGTGAGAGAATATCGGTAATTTCAAAAACTATTGTTAGTGATATCGCCACAACTTCTGAATTAGGCGCAGGAAAAAGAAGAGTGGCTCATCTTTTGGGAATGTATGGAACTATTTTATTTTGGATTGGTTCTGTAATTATGATTTTTTGTTATACATCTGCATCTTCTGAGACACCATCTATATGGCCAATTGTATGGCATGTTGGTGGAATTATGACAGTTGTTGGGGGTTGTTGGTTTTGGTTTTTTTTAAGAGTAGATGTTTATTCAGAAGCACAACCTTGGTACAGAATTATTAAAGCAGATTTATTTGTACTCGCACTTATTGCAACATCTTTTTTCGGGTTAATTTGGTCATATTTACAATCATTAAATTTAATTGATAGATGGGACGATAAAGTATTTTTAGTTCTTTTTATTGTTTCTAACCTTATATTATTTGGTGGAGTTTATTGGTCAAAATTTGCTCATATGTTTTATAAACCAGGAGCAGCAATACAAAAGAATTTAGCTGAAGCAGATGGTTCAAGAGATAATCTGCCACCAGAGGCTGATGCACCTGAGCAATTTGGCCTAGGAATAAAAAGAGAAGAGCCAAAACACTATTAATATGATACAGAAAAATAGAAAAAAAAATTAATTATGTCGACCTTTGTATATATGACTCGTTGTGATGGTTGTGGACATTGTGTAGATATTTGTCCTTCAGATATAATGCACATTGATGAAACTATCAGACGTGCAAAAAATATTGAGCCTAACTTTTGTTGGGAATGTTA
This sequence comes from uncultured Pelagibacteraceae bacterium, assembly GCA_902533955.1. The sequence goes on along the minus strand of CACANV010000001.1, from coordinate 12,902 downwards.
TTCTTGTGTTAAAGCTTGCCCTAATCATGCAATAGATGTTAGAGGTTATGCTGACTTTGCTCCAATGGGTCACAGCGTAAGAGTTAGAAGAGAGGAAGAAAAAGGAACTATATCTTGGAAAATTAAATTTAGAAATGGAACTGAAAAAGATTTTGTATCTCCTATAACAACAAAACCTTGGGGAAAATTTATTCCAAAATTAGCTGAAGGTGATAAACCAAATCAAGGAGAGATAAATTCTCAAATTTTATATTCTGAACCTGAAGGCTTAAATACTAAGAAAGAATTACCTAAACTTGATAAAAGCGCATTTAAAAAAGGAGTCTATTATTAATGGCTAGAAAAACAATTGTAGAAAATTGCGATGTTTTAGTTATTGGTGGAGGAATGGCTGGAACTGGTGCAACTTTTGAAGCTAGACACTGGGGAAGAGATTTAAAAATTATTTGTGTTGAAAAAGCTAATATAGATAGAAGTGGAGCCGTTGCTCAAGGTTTATATGCAATTAACTGCTACATGGGGATGCAATGGGATGAAAATCAACCCGAAGACCATGTTCGTTATGCTCGTAATGATCTAATGGGTATGGTTAGAGAAGATCTTGGTTATGACATGGCACGTCATGTTGACTCTACCGTACACATGTTTGATGAGTGGGGTTTGCCAATGATGAAAAACGAAAAAACTGGCCGTTATTTGAGAGAAGGTAAATGGCAAATAATGATTCATGGTGAAAGTTACAAACCAATTGTAGCTGAAGCAGCAAAAAAATCTGCTGATAAAATATACAATAGAATTATGATAACACATCTCCTTATGGATGAAACAAAAGAGAATAGAGTTGGTGGAGCAGTAGGATTCAATATGAGAACAGGAGACTATTATGTATTTAAGGCAAAAACCGTAATAGTTGCTGCAGGCGGGGCATCACATATATTTAAACCAAGAGCCGTTGGAGAGGGAATGGGTAGAACTTGGTATGCACCTTGGAGTAATGGTTCAGCTTATGCATTACCAATAGCAGTTGGAGCCAAAATGACTCAAATGGAAAATAGAATTGTGCTATGCAGATTTAAAGACGGATATGGACCAGTTGGAGCTTATTTCTTGCACTTAAAAACTTACACTCAAAATGCCAATGGAGAAAATTATGAAAAGAAATGGTATGATGATACAAAAAAAATGGTTGGTGAATATATAGATCATCATCCAACACCGACATGCTTACGAAATCATGCTTTTATTCAAGAAACAATGGCAGGAGGTGGGCCAATTCATATGGTTACAACAGAAGCTTTCCAAGACCCTCATTTAGAAACAGTAGGATGGGAAAATTTCTTGGGAATGACTGTCGGGCAGGCAGTTGTATGGGCATCTCAAAATATAGACCCAAAATATACTAATCCTGAATTAACTACATCAGAACCTTATGTTATGGGTTCACACGCTACTTGCTCAGGAGCGTGGGTGAGTGGTCCAGAGGATCTTTCACCTTCAGAGTATTTTTGGGGGTACAATAGAATGCTAACTGTAGAAGGTCTTTTTGGAGCTGGTGATACCGTGGGTGGAAGCGCTCACAAATTCTCCTCAGGATCGTTTACAGAAGGAAGATTGGCTGCTAAAGCAGCTGTTAAATATATTGAGGATGAAAAAGCCAAAGATATTAAAGTAAGCGATAAGCAATGCGAAAATTTCAAAGAAATTATATTTAAACCTTTAGAGAATTATACTGTTGGCAGAAACGAGATTACTGGAGGAACTGTATCACCAAGTTATATTTCTCCAATCCAAGGACTCCAAAGACTTCAAAGAATTATGGATGAATATGTAGGTGGTATAGCAACTAACTACATGACCAATGCCAATATGCTTAAAAAGGGACTAGAATTGTTACAATGGCTGCAAGAAGATTTGGAAAATGTTGGTGCTGAAGACTATCATCAGCTGATGCGAGCGTGGGAACTAAAACACAGAGCGCTTACTTCTCAGTGTGTAACAGAACATACAATGTTTCGTGAAGAAACTCGTTGGCCAGGTTACTATTACAGAGGAGATCATTTAAAACTAGATGATGAAAATTGGCACTGTTTAACAGTATCGAGAAGAGATCCTAAAACTGGCAAATTTACTTTAGAAAAAGTTCCTGTTTACCATATTGTAGATGAAAAAGAGGAAAAACAAGCTTCTTAAAAAATATTATCAGTTAAATGAGCATCATAGATAAGACAGACGAAGAATTAATCAAAATTGCTGAACCGATTTGGGCTAATTTAGTAAAATCATCAAATATAAAAGATTATGGAGGGTTTACCAAGGATCTGTCTTCGCAAATGTTGTACGGAGCAAATGAAGTAGAGCTTGGAAAACAATGGGCAAGTAATAAACTTATATCCAGTCTCAAAGAAGACTGTAAGGCCATAGGATGTCTTAGAAGAGGCTTTTACGTAACAGTATTATATAAACAAACTAGTACAAAAATAACAGGAGATTTTCTTGGTCGTTTAGTTCTCGGAGAAGAAGGTGATGAGATCAAAGTTTTTGGAGCAACAATTTTTTAAAATTTAACTTGCAAAATTCTTTTCATATGTTACTTGGCGCCTATGGTTTTATTTTTTAAAAATTCAAAAAAATTCATTAAAGCCATACCTCAAAATATATTAGAAAATCCTTCAAAATTATTTATCTATTTGGGTCTAACAGTATATTGGATAGTAATAATCTTTGGAACATTTTTTCAAATTTAATCAATAAAACCAAATCAATTTGTTGACATTAATTCTCTTCAGGAATAATTAATCATATGGAGTTTTTTCTTCCAATTGCAGAAGTTCATGTAAATTTACCATTAATATTTTTTTTAAGCTTAGCAGTCGGAATTCTTTCAGGTTTATTTGGAGTTGGTGGAGGATTTTTAATGACTCCATTCTTAATATTTTTAGGAATACCACCATCTTATGCTGTAGCAAATGAAGCAAATAATATTTTAGGCACTTCAGTATCTGGATCAACCACACATTATTTTAAAGGAACGCTGGACTATAAAATGGGTTTTATGATTGTAATAGGAGGAACAGTAGGGACAATCTTAGGGATTTTAGCTTTTACTTATTTTAAAGATATTGGAAAAATTAATATCGTTATCTCATTAGCATACATGTATATTTTGGCAATAATAGGAACTTTAATGCTTGTTCAAGGTGTTACAGAAATTGATCGAGCGAGAAAAAAAATAGTTGTAAAAGAAAAATTACATTCTCACTATTGGATACATGGTCTTCCTTTAAGAATGCGATTTCCAAAATCAAAGTTGTACGAAAGTGTTTTTACTCCAATTATTATAGGTCTTATAGTTGGATTTATTGCATCAATTATGGGAATTGGTGGAGCATTTATACTCGTTCCTGCAATGATTTACATAATCAAAATGCCTACTAAATTAGTACCAGGCACATCTTTATTTGTAACAATTTTTGTTAGTGCAATTGTAACTGTTCTTCATGCATTTAATTATGGCTCCATAGATTTAATTTTAGTTTCAGTTTTAATTTTTGGCTCAATATTAGGAGTACAACTGGGACAGAAACTTGGTGAAAGAGTTGATAGCTCTGAATTTAAAACAATTTTAGCAATTCTTTTATTGTTAGTTGGAATAGCTATTGCATATGATACTTTTTTTGCAGAACAAATAATCAAAGAAATAGCTAATGATGAAACAAAACAATTAGGACGTTTAGCAAGCTTCATTAAAAAACTTTCTAATGATGTTCCATTAATTTATGGAATGTTTTCTATTGTATTAGCAATTGGTTGGGGAATAGGAGGAGCCGCAGTAAGAAGGTTTTTTTCTAATTTAAGAAAACGTGCAAAACAAGCTTAATAAATTTATGCACTTCTATAAAGTTTAGTCATTACGAATTCTCTGTGACCTAAAGCTTCAGCGCATGTTAATCTACCATTCGCAACTCTAATTGTTGATTTTATCAATTCATCTCCTGCTTGATCTAAATTCATCTCTCTTGATAAAATTTTTGAAACATCAACATCGATATGTTCGCCCATATTTTTTACAGTGAGTGGGTTTGCTGTAAGTTTGATTACAGGCTCAATGGGATTTCCAATAATATTTCCTTGTCCTGTTGGAAATAAGTGAATATTGAAACCTCCAGCTGCCTGTAATGTTACACATTCAGCGGCTGCGGACGAAGTATCCATGAAGTAAAGCCCTGCGCCTTTTTTGGGCTCTTCAGCAGGCTCTAAAACATCTATAAACTTGCAAGATCCAATTTTTTGAAAGTTTCCAAAAGCTTTTTCTTCAATTGTAGTTAAACCTCCTGCAATATTACCTGCAGTTGGTTGACTTTCTGACAAGTCATCTGTTGCTTCTTTTAGTATAAAATCATTATAAGAATTCCAGGTTTTTTTAAATTTTTCTTGAGCTTCAGGAGTTTTTCCTCTTTTTTCACAGACAGTTTCTGCTCCTGTAAGTTCAGACGTTTCTCCAAAGCATAAATGCACACCTAAAGGTTCTAGCTTATCCATAAGATTTCCAACTGTTGGATTTGAAGCTAAGCCAGATGTTGTATCAGACTCACCACATTTAACTGAAATCCATAAATCACTTAATGGACACTCTTCTCTTTGTTTTTCAGATGCCCACATAGAAAACTCTTGCGCTTTTTTTGATACTTTTGCTATCGTGTCTATATCTCCCACGCCTTCAATACTGAAACCTTCTACAGGCTTACCTGTTTTTGCTATTGCATCAACTATTCTTTTTGTCCACTTAGGTTCAATTCCTACTACAATCACTGCAGCAACATTTGGATTTTTACCAGTACCAATCATTGTTCTAAAATGTAATTCCAAATCAGCACCAAATTGAAGTCTTCCATATGAATGTGGTAGCGCAATTGTTCCTTTAATATTATTTGCTACAGCCTCTGCACAAGCATTTGAAATATCATCAACTGGAAGAATGATAACATAATTTCTTGTTCCTGCTCTGCCATTCTCTCTTTTATATCCTAAAAAACTTTTTGGAATATCCATAAATTACCACTTCTTTGTTTTTACATTATGAACATGAACATGCTCACCTTTTTTTATTGATTTAACCACTTTTCCAATATCATGACCATATTTAAGAATTGTGTCTCCTTCATTCAAATCAATCATAGCAATCTTGTGACCTAGAGGAATTTCATTTTTTGATTGAATTGTTATAGATTTATCGTTTTCCATTATCCAGCAATTACAATCCTGATTTGTGGTTATTTTTTCTATAACTACAACCCCAACGTTGTCTTTTTCATCATGAATTATAATATCAGTATCTGTCATTGTGACGTTTTCTTTGTTTGAAAATTGATGTAACTTATATATTAATCCAATATTTTACAAATAAAAAAATTGAAATAAAAGAGTTAGCAAATGACAAAAATGACAACAGAGGAAGCTTTTATAAAAGTTCTTCAAATGCATGGTATTGAACATGCGTTTGGTATTATTGGTTCTGCATTTATGCCAATTTCAGACATTTTTCCTGACGCAGGAATTACTTTTTGGGATGTAGCACATGAAACAAATGGAGGATTAATTGCAGATGGCTACACAAGAGCAACTGGTAAAATGTCAATGGTTATTGCACAAAATGGACCAGGTATAACTGGTTTAGTTACACCTATTAAAACAGCTTATTGGAATCATACGCCACTTTTATTAGTAACACCTCAAGCGGCAAACAAAACTATGGGACAAGGAGGATTTCAAGAAGTCGAGCAAATGAATTTATTTAAAGATATGGTTTGTTATCAAGAAGAAGTCAGAGATCCATCAAGAATGGCAGAAGTTTTAAATAGAGTAATTGAAAAAGCAATTAGGGGTTCAGCACCAGCACAAATAAATGTACCAAGAGATTATTGGACACAGGTTATTGATATTGAGCTTCCTCCAATTGTAAGACTAGAAAGACAGGCAGGCGGAGTTGATGCAATTAAAAAAGCTGCAGATTTATTATCTAACGCAAAATTTCCAGTTATTTTATCTGGAGCAGGCGTTGTAATTGGTGGAGCTATAGAAGATTGTAAAAAACTTGCTGAAAAACTAGATGCACCAGTCTGCTCTGGTTATCAGCACAATGATAGTTTTCCAGGAAGTCATCCTCTAGCCGCAGGTCCACTAGGTTATAATGGTTCAAAAGCCGGCATGGAATTAATCAAACAAGCTGACGTAGTATTAGCATTAGGTACTAGACTTAATCCTTTTTCAACTTTACCAGGTTATGGAATGGATTATTGGCCAAAAGATGCAAACATCATTCAAGTTGATATGAATTCAGATAGAATAGGATTAACAAAAAAAGTTACGGTTGGAATTTGTGGTGATGCCAAGTTAGTTTCTCAACAATTACTATCTCAACTTTCATCAACTGCTGGTGATAAAGATAGAAAAAAAAGAAAAGATATAATTCATCAAACTAAATCAGCTTGGTTACAAAAATTGTCAAGTTTAGATCATGAGGAAGATGATCCAGGAACTGTTTGGAATAAAGAAGCTAGAGAAAGAGATAGCGATAGAATTTCCCCAAGACAAGCTTGGAGAGCAATACAAGCTGGAATGCCTGAAGATGTAATTATTTCTAGTGATATTGGAAATAATTGTGCAATTGGAAATGCATATCCAACGTTTGAAAAGGGAAGAAAATATTTAGCACCAGGATTATTTGGTCCATGTGGTTATGGTTTCCCATCAATTTTAGGAGCAAAAATTGGTTGTCCAGATACGCCCGTAATTGGTTTTGCTGGTGATGGTGCTTTTGGAATAAGCATGAATGAAATGAGCTCATGTGCAAGAGAAGAATGGCCAGCTATTACTATGGTCATTTTTAGAAATTATCAATGGGGAGCAGAAAAAAGAAATTCAATTCTTTGGTTTGATGATAATTTTGTAGGTACAGAGCTAGATCCTGAATTAAGTTACGCTAAAGTTGCTGACGCTTGTGGTTTAAAAGGTGTAACTGTTAGAACTATGGAAGAAACCACAAATGCTATCAAGCAATCTTGTGAGGATCAGAAAAAGGGTGTTACTACGTTTATAGAAGTAATTCTTAATCAAGAACTTGGTGAGCCTTTTAGAAGAGATGCAATGAAAAAACCAGTAAGAGTTGCTGGTATTGATAAAAAAGATATGAAGCCACAAAAATCTTTAAATGGATGATATTAAGATAAGTTCTAATCGAAGTTTTGGAATTGTTTTTTTTGTAGTATTTTTACTTATAGCCTTATATCCCTTAACTAAAAATCAAGATATAAGATTATGGTCTCTTTTTATATCTTTGATATTTCTATTTTTAGGATTAATAAAATCTAAAATTTTATCACCTTTAAATAAAATTTGGTTCAAGTTTGGAATATTTTTAGGTAAAGTAATTTCACCTTTAATAATGGGATTAATATTTTTTTCAGTGGTAACTCCTATAGGTTTAATAATGAGAATGTTAGGAAAAGACCTAATAAACTTAAAATATAATAAAAATAAATCCTATTGGATTGAAAAAAGTGGTCCTAAAAGCAATATGAAAAATCAATTTTAATATGAGTTTTATAAATGAATTCTGGGAATTTTTAAAAGTAAGAAAGAAATATTGGCTCTTACCAATTATAATTGTTCTTGTTATATTTGGTGGATTAATAGTTTTAACTCAAGGTTCAGCAGTAGCGCCATTTATTTATACAATTTTCTAAAGTGAGTTCTATTTTAGGTATATCTGCATTTTATCATGATAGTGCGGCCTGTATATTAGAAGATGGAAAAATAGTTGCTGCAGCTCAAGAAGAAAGGTTTACTCGAAAAAAACATGATGCAAACTATCCTCATAATGCAATAGAGTTTGTTTTAAAATATGCAAACTTAAAATTAAATGAAGTAGATCAAATAGTTTTTTTTGAAAAACCATTTCTCAAATTTGAAAGATTATTAGAAACATATGTTGCTTTTGCACCAAGAGGTTTTGTTTCTTTTGCAAAAGCTATGCCTTTATGGATTAAGGAAAAACTTTTCCAAAAAAATTTTTTATTCAACAAGCTAAAAGAACATGATCAAAATTATAAATCTGATAAAAATATTTTCTTTTCTGACCATCATTTAAGTCATGCTGCTAGCGCTTTTTTTCCATCACCTTTTGACGAAGCAGTTATTTTAACTGCCGACGGTGTAGGTGAATGGGCAACAACTACAGTTGCAATTGGTAAAAATAATAATTTAGAAATAAAAAAAGAAATTCATTTCCCACATTCGCTTGGGTTGCTTTACTCTGCATTTACTTATTATACTGGTTTTAAGGTAAACAGCGGCGAATACAAATTAATGGGTTTAGCTCCTTACGGAAACCCAATATATGAAAATAAAATAAAAAAATTACTTGATTTAAAAGATGATGGAACTTTTAGATTAGATCAAAGATATTTTAATTATGCAACTGGACTAACTATGACAAACGAAAAGTTTAATAAATTATTTGGTCAAAAACCTCGAGATCCAAAAAATGAAAAAATAACTCAATTTCATATGGATATTGCAGCATCAATTCAAAAAGTTACAGAAGAGATCATGGTTGCTCTAGCAAAATCAATTCGACAAGAATATGGTATTAAAAATTTATGTCTAGCTGGTGGAGTAGCATTAAATTGTGTCGCTAATGGAAAAATTCTTCAAGAAAAAATCTTTGATAATATTTGGATTCAGCCAGCGGCTGGAGATGCTGGTGGCTCCCTAGGGGCAGCTTTAGCACTTTGGCATATTGATCAAGGAAATAAAAGATCGGTAAATTCAAACGATGATATGAAAGGTTCATATCTAGGAACTAAATTTAATCAAGATGAAATTGAAAAAGAATTAAAAATTGTTGGAGCTGATTTTGAAATATTAAAGTATGAAGAATTAATTGATAAAACTGCTGAATTTTTATCAAATGAAAAAGCAGTAGGTTGGTTTCAGGGAAGAATGGAATTTGGTCCAAGAGCTTTAGGCGGCAGATCTATTTTAGGTGACCCAAGGTCAGATAAAATGCAAAAAAATTTAAATTTAAAAGTAAAATATAGAGAAAGCTTTAGACCCTTCGCACCTTCCGTTCTTAGAGAAGATTTATCGGAATGGTTTGATTTGAATGTCGACAGTCCATATATGCTGCTAGTAGCAAATATTAATTCTAATAAAAAAATCGAAATGACAAATGAACAAAAAAAACTTTTTGGTATAGATAAATTAAATATTAAGAGATCAGAAATTCCAGCAGTTACACATGTTGATTATTCAGCCAGAGTTCAGACTGTTACAAAAAATACTAATAATCGTTACTATGATTTAATCTCTAAATTTAAAGAAAAAACAGGTTGTCCTGTAATTGTAAACACATCATTTAATGTGAGAGGTGAGCCTATTGTAAATACACCGACTGATGCTTTTAATTGTTTTATGGGAACTGAATTAGATTATCTAGTCATTGGTAATTGTATCTTAGATAAATCAAAACAAAATTCTAATCTCAAAAAAGACTATACAAAAGAATTTGAATTAGATTAAAATTAATTTAATCATTGATAATGTTTGATAAAATTTTAGAAATTTTTAAATGACCAGAGGCGTTCCAATGAACATCGCACTCTATAAAATTTTGTAAATAGTTTTTTTTATTATCTTCAAATTGGTTAAATTCATTATAAGTATTTATAAAATTTACATTATTACTAATGCTCCATTTATTTAAAAAGATAAAATGCTTGCTTGAATTATAATGAATTTTATCAAGAACTTCCATGGCAGAGGGATAGTAAACAACATATAATTTAAAGTTATATTTTTTTGATAAAAATAAAATTTCATTTAAATATTTTGATATTTTATTTAATCCCTCATTAACCCACTTTTTTTTGTAGATTTCTTTATTATACCCATATCCAAATCTTTCTACCTCTATATAATTTATATAATTTTTTTTATAGTTATCTAAAACACATTTTTTTGAATTATTAGAAATTTTAGGAGAAACAAAATGTTCATAAATTTTAAAAATAAAAGAATTTTGTTTTAAAAAGTTTTTTAAGATATATTTTTTATTTTTTTTATAAGCTTCATCATCACTATGCCATTTTCTAATTATATTACCATCAGAATTTTCTCTGTAAAATAAACCTTCATCTTGAACATCTGAATGATCTACAAATAAAAAAATTTTATCAAAATTTAGATTTTCAACTTCTAAAAAATATTTTATTTTTTTGTAATAAATCGAAGGTGAATAACTTACATATCCTAAATTTAAAAAGTTATAATTAAAATTATTATTATCTAATATATTTATAAAGTGATCCTCATAATTTATACCTGATCCATAAACGAATGAATCTCCAACAAATCCTATATTTTCTTTATTTTTTTTTATTTCTCTTTTATCTTTATTCAATACTCTCATTGAATATTGATTGGTAACAACTTTATATTTTTTATTTCCCCAATACTCATACAAGTCAATGTTTGATGCAATTTCGTGATGAAATTTTATAGATTTTAATGAATAATTTCTAGTTGTTCCAATTTTTTTTTTAAAATTTTCTGATAAAATAGCATTAACTAGCAAATCAAATATAAATACAATTACAATTATTAAAGTAGTGCTAAAAAATATTTTAATAATTCTATATGAGCTCATAATTATGTATTAAATTAAAAATATATATTAGACAAGTTTTCAAACATGTTAAAAAATTATTTATCTTTGTTACAAAATTAAATATAAGTATAATAGCTATACACATTTATTAATATGGAAGTAAATTTAAACAATTATTATAGGTGCAAAGTTGACAAGGAGATACTTAAGCAACTTTCAAAAAAATCAGATATTAAAGGATTTATTCACATATCTATATTTTTTTCATTATTAATAATTACTGGGTACTTATCATTTTATAACTGGGGTAGTTGGTGGGGGATATTTTGGATTTTGATATATGGAAATATTTACTGTTTTTCCAATCCACTTTGGCACGAAACAGGGCATAGAACTGCTTTTAAAAGTAAATATTTAAATGAGATTTTTTATTATATTTCTTGTTATATGGCATGTTTTGAACCAATAAGATGGAGGTATACTCATTTTATCCATCATGGAAATACATACTCAACTGAAAATCCATACGATCATGAAATAGAATATGGAAATGATTTAAAAAATACCATTCCAAGATTAATTAAAGAATTAATTCCATTTGCAAATTTAATTTATTTAAAGAATGATATAACATTTGAAATTATTAAACATTCTTTAGGAATTGAAACTACAGTTATGAAAGATAGCATTCCTGAAAAAATTAAACCAAAAAGTATTCTAATTTCTAGAATTTATGTATTTATATGGTTGCTAATAATTTCATTTTCTATTTTTATAAACTCGTGGTTGCCAGCTCTATTTTTTGTTTTGCCGCATTTTTATGGCAAGACATTTCATAAACTTGTTGCATTCACTCAACATGCCGGGCTCGCGAGAAATGTTAAAGATCTTAGGTTATCAGCAAGAGATATGTATCTTAATCCAGTTTTAAGTTTTTTATATTGGAAAATGGAGTATCATTGTGTTCATCATATGTATCCTACAATACCATCTTATAATCTTGATAAACTACACAATCATATTAAAGATCAACTGCCTAAAGCCAACAATGGACTAGTTGATGCTTACAAAGATATAATTCCAACTTTGTTAAAGCAAAAAAAAGATCCAAATTATCATTTTCCAGTATCTTTACCTGGTAACCAAAATATTTAAATTGAAAATAATTAATGATAAAGGATGTGTTTGGCTAAATCATCTGCCAAAAAGATCAAATATTAAAAAACTAAATAAAAATTTAGTTTCTGATTATTTGATTATTGGGGCTGGTTATACAGGGTTATCAACAGCAAGAAAACTTGCAGAAATCAACAAATATAAAAAAATTATTATTGTAGATGCTCAGTTAGCTGGAGAAGGAGGTAGTGGTAGAAATTCAGGATATCTAGTTGATACAACTTTAAATGATGGCTTTTCTTCAAATAAGGATATTGAAAATTATAGAAAGAAAGTAAAAATTTATGAGTTAGGAATAAAAACTGTTAGAAAATATATAAAAGAATATCAAGTTGATTGTGAATGGAATGAATGTGGAAAATATTTTGCATCCTCAAAAATGGAAGATGAAAATATAGTAAATTCATTTAGCAATTTATTAAATAGTTTAAATTATGAAAATAAAATATTTTTTAAAAATGATTTAAAAAAAAAATTAGGCACATCATTTTACAATGTTGGTATTTATACTTCTGGCGGCATTCTTTTAAATCCAGGAAAATTAATTAGATCAATGGTTGAGACTTTGCCTGAAAATGTAGATCTTTTTGAAAATACTCAATTGTATAAATGGCAAAAGAGCAATAATAAAATAATTTGTTTTTTTGAAAATAACAAAATTGAAGCTAAAAAAATTATATTCTGCACCAATGGATTCTTAAGATCTTTAAATGTGAAAAAAAATTATAGTTTTCCACTAACGTTAACTGCAAGTATGACAAGACCCTTAAATCAAGAAGAATTTGACTTATTAGGATCTCCTAGAGAGTGGGGCGTCTTACCAATAAGACCAATGGGAGCAACGATTAGATTGACAAAAGATAGAAGAATTTTAATTAGAAATACAGCCGAGATTCAAAATCCAAATTCAATGAATTCAAACAATTTAGCTAAAAGAGTTAAATTGCACAATTTAGGAATAAAAAAAAGATTTCCAAATCTTCCAGAAAATATAATTGAGAATAGCTGGTCAGGAGTAGTTTGTAGAAGTGGAAATAGTTCACAACTTTTTGAAAAGTTG